>NZ_JBEUPA010000204.1:0-11747 GCF_040492065.1 Actinomadura sp. NPDC000929
CGCCGCGCTGGCGGCCGCGGCCGACCGGGTCCGCGGCGGCGACCTCGGCGTCGCGCCGGTGGTCGGCGGGCTGATCGTGATCTGGACCGTGATGCAGATCCTCAACCCGGTCTTCCTGTCCAGCGCGAACCTGGTGAACCTGGCGCTGGAGTGCGTGCCGGTCGGCGTGATCGCGCTCGGCGTGATGTTCATGCTGCTGGTCGGGCAGATCGACCTGTCGGTGGGCTCGGTCAGCGGGCTCAGCGCCGCCGTCGTCGCGGTGCTGTTCGTCGACCACGGCTGGCCGTCCTGGCTCGCGATCGTCGCCGCCGTGGCGCTGGCCGTCGCGCTCGGCTGGTTCTACGCCCAGGTGTTCAACCGGCTCGGCGTGCCCAGCTTCGTGATCACCCTGGCGGGGCTGCTCGGCTGGCTCGGCCTGCAGCTGTGGATCCTCGGCCCCAAGGGCTCGATCAACCTGCCGTTCGACTCGCGGCTGGTGACCTTCGCCCAGCTCGACTTCCTCCCGCCGTGGTTCGCCTACGCGCTGGTCGCCGTCGGCGCGGCCGGGCTGTACCTGACGGGCCACAACCGGGCCGCGCAGCGCCGCAGGGCGGGCCTGCCCGCGACGACGGAGCGCACGCTCATCCTGCGCAGCGCCGCCCTGCTCGCCGGCCTCGCCGTGGCGGTCTGGTACCTGAACCGGGACCGCGGCGTCGGCTGGATGTTCGTCCTGTTCCTGGTGCTCGTGCTGGCGACGCACTACGTCCTGTCCCGGACGAAGTACGGCAAGTCCGTGTACGCGGTCGGCGGCAACGTCGAGGCGGCCCGGCGCGCCGGCATCAACGTCAGGACGGTCTACGCCTCGGCGTTCGTCCTGTGCACCACGCTCGCCGCGATCGGCGGCGTCCTCGCCGCGGCGCGCCTCGCGGCGGCCAACCAGAGCAGCGGCGGCGGCGACGTCAACCTGAACGCGATCGCGGCGGCCGTCATCGGCGGGACGAGCCTGTTCGGCGGGCGCGGCAACGCGTTCGCGGCACTGCTCGGCATCCTGGTCATCCAGTCGATCTCCAGCGGGCTGACGCTGCTGAACCTCGACTCGTCCTACCGTTTCATGGTCACCGGCGCCGTGCTGCTGCTCGCCGTGGCGCTGGACTCGGTCGCCCGCCGCTCCCGCGCCTCGCACGGCCGCGCCTGACCGGCACGGGTTGGATGGGACCACTACGCAACGGACGGGGGAGCCGATGACGGTCGTCTGCGTCGACGCGGGCACCACGATGATCAAAGCGGTGGGGTACGCCGGGGACGGCGCCGAACTGGCCGTCGCCCGGCGGCCCACCGAGGTCGCCCGGCCCGCGCCGGGACACGCCGAGCAGGACATGGCCGCGGTGTGGCGGGCCGTCGCCGACGCCGTCCGGGAGGTGCTCGGGAAGGTCGGCGGCGACGTCGACTTCCTCGCGCTCACCGCGCAGGGCGACGGCTGCTGGCTGGTGGACGGCGACGGCGCGCCCACCGGCCCGGCGATCCTGTGGAACGACGGCCGCGCCGCCCCCGCCGTCGAGCGCTGGGCGGCCTCCGGCGTGCTGGAGCGGGCGTTCCGCGTCAACGGGTCGCTGCACTTCGCGGGCCTGCCGAACGCGATCCTCACCTGGCTGCGCGAGCACGACCCCGACCGGCTCGCCCGGTCGGCGGCGTCCCTCACCTGCGGCGGCTGGATCTTCTCCCGCCTCACCGGGCGGATCGCGGTGGACGGCTCGGACGCGTCCGCGCCGTTCCTGGACATCGCCGAGCTCCGCTACTCGGACGAACTGGTCCGCGCCTACGACATGGAGTGGGCGCGGCGGCTCCTGCCCGACGTGCTCGGCGACGACCGGCGCGCCGCTCCCCTGACCCGGGGCGCGGCGGACGAGCTGGGGCTGCCGGAGGGCCTGCCCGTCGTCCTCGCCCCCTACGACATCGCGTCCACCGCGATCGGCGTCGGCGCGGTCGACCCCGGCCAGGCCTGCACGATCCTCGGCACGACGCTGTGCACCGAGACGGTCGTGGACGGCCCGCGGCTGGGCGGTGACCCGTCCGGCCTCACGGTCGCGATGGGCCTGCCGGGCCGCTACCTGCGGGCCTTCCCGACGCTCGCGGGCGGCCAGGTCGTCGACTGGGCGTGCCGCGTGCTCGGCCTCGCCGCGCCCGCGGCGCTCGCCGAGCTGGCCGCGTCGGCGGCGCCGGGCGCCGACGGGCTGGTCTTCCTGCCGTACCTGTCGCCCGCCGGCGAACGCGCGCCGTTCCTGGACCCGCAGGCGCGCGGCGCGTTCCACGGCCTCACCGTCCACCACGAGCGCGAGCACGTCGCCCGCGCCGTCCTGGAGGGGCTCAGCCTGGTCGTCCGCGACTGCCTGACGGCGGCAGAGACCCGTCCCACCGAGCTGCGGGTCAGCGGCGGCGGCTCGGCCAGCCCCGTCTGGCTGGGCATGCTGGCCGACGTCACGGGCGTCCCGGTCGTCCGGTCCGCCGACAGCGAGGCCGGGGCGCGCGGCGCGTTCATCACCGGCCTCCTGGCCACCGGGCGGGCCGCCGACGCCCGCGCCGCCGCCGGAGACCACGTCCGTCCCGGCGACACCCACGCGCCCGACCCGGACCGGGCGGCTCACTACTCCCAGACCTACGAGGACTTCTTGACGATCCGCTCCACCACGGCGCCCGCCTGGCCGACCCTCGCGGCGGCCCGCGCCCGCACCGGCCTGGACGGCGGCGCCCGGTGACCGACCAGAACGAGGCGGTGTGGGTCGGGGTCGACCTGGGGACGCAGAGCGTGCGCGCGCTCGCCGTCACCGCGTCGGGCGACGTGGCGGGCGCCGGCAGCCGGGCGCTGACCGGGCGGCGGGACGGCCCCCGGCACGAGCAGGACCCCGAGGACTGGTGGACGGCGGTCGGCGCCGCCTGCCGGGAGGCGCTGCGCGACGTCCCGGCGCCGGCGGTGCAGGCCGTCGCCGTCGACGCCACGTCCGGGACGATCCTGCTCACCGACGACGGCGGGCGGCCGCTGACCCCGGCGCTCATGTACGACGACACCCGCGCCGCCGGCCACGTCCAGCGGGTCAACGAGGCCGGCGGCGAGGTATGGCGCGCCCTCGGCTACCAGCGCATGCAGCCCGCCTGGGCGCTGCCGAAGCTGCTGTGGCTCCTGGAGCACCACCCGCGCGAGGGCGCCCGCCTCGCCCACCAGGCCGACTTCGTCAACCGGCGGCTGACCGGGCACCCGGTGGCCGCCGACCTCAGCAACGCGCTCAAGACCGGGGCGGACCTCGTCGCCGAGGACTGGCCCGCGGACGTCCTCGACGCGCTGGGCGTCCCCGCCGGCCTGCTCCCGCCCCTGGAACGGTCCGGCACCCCGCTCGGGACGGTCTGCGCCGCGGCCGCCGAGGCGACCGGCCTCCCCGAAGGGACCCCGGTCGTCGCGGGCGCCACCGACGGCTGCGCCGCGCAGCTCGGCACCGGGTGCCTCACCGTCGGATCCTGGAACTCCGTCCTCGGCACGACCCTCGTCCTCAAAGGCGTCAGCGACGACCTCGTCCAGGACCCGTTCGGAGTCGTCTACTCCCACAAGGCCCCGGACGGGCGGTGGCTGCCCGGCGGCGCGTCCAGCACCGGCGCCGGCGCGCTCTCCCGCGACTTCCCGGGCCGCGACCTGGCCGACCTGGACCGGCGCGCCGCCCGGCACGAACCCGCGGCGGCGCTCGCCTACCCGCTCGTCCCGGCGGGGGAGCGGTTCCCGTTCCTCGCGCCGGACGCCCGCGGCTTCCGGCTGGGCGGCACGGGCGACGAGGCCGACGACTTCGCCGCCCTCCTGCAGGGCGTCGGCTACCTGGAGCGGCTCTGCTTCGACCACCTCGACCTGCTCGGCGCGCCCACCGGCGGCGACCTGACGCTGACGGGCGGGGCCGCGCGCAGCCGGTACTGGTGCCAGCTGCGCGCCGACATCCTCGGCCGCCCCGTCGTGCTGCCCCGGCAGGCCGAGCCCGCGCTCGGCGCCGCCGTCCTCGCCGCCGCGCCGGGCCGCGACATCGCCGAGACCGCCGGGCGGATGGTCGCCGTCAGGGCGGTGATCGACCCGCGTCCGGACAGGACCGGCGTGTTCGACGCGCCCTACCTGCGCCTGGTCGGTGAGCTGGAACGGCGCGGATGGCTGCCCGCCGAGACCGCCGCGCACGCACGCGAGAGGACATCACGATGACGCGCCTCATCCTCGTCCGGCACGGGGAGACCGAATGGCACGCCGACAACCGCTACGCGGGGACCAGCGACGTCGCGCTGACGCCGCGCGGCCTGGAGCAGGCCCGCGCCCTGGCCGCGTGGGCGGGCACGGCCCGGCCCGACGCGGTGTGGTGCTCGGACCTGTCGCGGTCCCGGCTGACCGCGGCGCCGTCCGCCGCGGCGATCGGCGCGCGGCTGCACGTCGACGAGCGGCTCCGGGAACTGGACTTCGGGCAGGGCGAGGGGCTCACCCGCGCGGAGATGGAACGCAAGTTCCCCGAGGATCTGCGCGCCTTCCTTGCCGACCCCGTCGCCGCGCACCTTCCCGGCGGCGAGGATCCGTCCGCCGCCGCCCGCCGCTTCACCGCGTGCCTGGACGACATCTCCCGCCTGCACCAGGGCGGCCGCGTCCTGGTCGTCGCGCACTCCACGGCGATCCGGCTCGCGCTGTGCCGGCTGCTGGGGGTGCCGCTCAAGGACTACCGGCGGCGGTTCCCGTCGCTGGGCAACTGCGCACTGACCGAGATCCGGCTCCGGGACGGCGAGGCCGCCCTCCTGGAGTTCAACACCCCACTGGAGCGATGAATGACTACCCGCGTGCTCGCGGCCGGTGACCTTTTCGTCCGCAACGAGCTGCTCATCGACGCCCTGCGCGCCGAGGCGCCCGCCGACCTGGCGTTCTCGGAGGTCACCCTGCCGTGGCCGGTGGAGCCGTTCGGGCGCGTCGCGGAGGTGGACGAGGCGTCGGGGACCGAGGAGCAGCTCATCGAGGCGCTGCGCGGCGCCGAGGTCTGCGTCACCCAGATGGCCCCGCTGACCCGGCGGATCCTGGAGGCCTCGCCGGACCTGCGGCTGTTCGGGATCAGCCGCGGCGGGCCCGTCAACGCCAACCTGGAGGCGGCGACCGAGCACGGCGTGGCCGTCTGCTTCGCGCCCGGCCGCAACGCCGGCGCCACCGCCGAGCACACCCTCGGGCTGATCCTCGCGGCGGTCCGGCGCATCCCGCAGACGCACGTCGACCTGATGGCGGGGCAGTGGCGCGGCGACTACTACCGCTACGACGACGTCGGCATCGAGATCCAGGGCAGCACCGCCGGTCTCGTCGGCTGCGGCGCCGTCGGCCGCCGCGTCGCCCGGGCCCTCGCCGCGCTCGGCGCCCGCGTGCTCGTCCACGACCCGTACCTGGACGACCTCGGCGACCTGTCCGGCATCGCCGAACTCGTCCCGCTCGACGAGCTGCTGGCGCGCGCGCAGATCGTCTCCCTGCACGCCCGCGCGACGCCGCAGACCACGGGGATGATCGGCGCCGCGCAGATCGCCGCGATGCCGCCCGGCTCCATCATCGTCAACTGCGCGCGCGGGTCGCTGCTGGACTACGAGGCCGTCTGCGACGCCGCCGAGTCCGGCCACCTGTTCGCCGCCGCGTTCGACGTCTTCCCCGAGGAGCCGATCCCCGCCGGGTCGCGGCTGCTGACCACCCCGAACATCATCGTCACACCGCACCTGGCCGGGGCCAGCAAGCAGACCGCCGCCAACGCGGCCCGCATCCTCGCCGCCGACGTCGGCCGCCACCTGCGCGGCGAGGCCCTCCTGCACTGCGCGAACCCCGAGGTGCTGGCCCCCCGGCCCACCGGCCCCTGACCTCCCCACCCCCCACCCAAGGAGGCACGATGCACGGACCCGGACTCGGCGAGGCAGCTCTCACTCGCCGCAGAGTCCTCGGCTTCGCGGGCGCCGCCACGCTCGCCGGAGCCGCAGCCCTGGCCGGCGCCCGCCCCGCCGCGGCCGCCGGACGCTCCTTCACCTTCGACCTGTTGTTCAACGTCCCCCACACCGACAACATGCAGGGCCTGGCCTACCGCCGCGGCCGCTTCTACGTCGGCTTCGACGTGGGCGGCGGACACGGCGTCATCCGCGAGTACGACCGCGACGGCACCACCCTCAAGGAGAGCGCGCCGCTCGCCGTCGGGCACGCCGCCGAGATCAGCGCCGACCGCGACGGGCTCCTCTACGTCGCCACCGGCGGCGGCACGAACCCGACCAAGGTCAACGTCGTGGACTGGAGCGGCGAACCCGAGGTCGTGCGCACCATCGACTTCGGCGCGCTCGGCAACTCCGGCCTGGTCGCGGTCGACGACCGGCGCGACGGCCTGCTCGTGCACGCCGGACCGGGCGACCAGGGCCCCTTCGTGTTCGCGTTCACCGACCTCGACGGCACCGTCCGCTCGACCTTCGACCTCGGCTACCAGGGCGTCCCGCAGGGCCTGGAGATGGCCGGTGACAAGGTCCTCTACTACACCAACAACGCCATCACCGTGCTGGACCGGGCGGGGAACATCCTCGAAGCGATCCCCATCCCGCTGACCGGGGAGAGCGAGGGGCTGGCGGTCGCGCCCGCGGGCCGCGGCACCCGCGTCTTCTTCGGCTACAACAAGCCGAACCGCGTCTACGCGATGACGCCCGTGTTCCACTGACAGGCCAGGCGCGCGGCCGGGTTCCGTCCATACCTCCCGTCCCGGCCGCGCGCCCTCCCATTTCTGCGCACAAAGTGCTTGACTCCGCGGTCGATATCACGGTCGACTTAGCATCCGGCGGCCCTCGTTTATCGGAATCTTCTAGAGTGCGGATATCCGGCGGGAAGGGTCTTGCATTTCACGGCCACTCGGGTAGAAAAAATCAAATCCCTCTCCCCGAGGAGGAAACCCCGTGAAGGCTCCCATCAGGCTGGCCGCCCCCCTCGCGGCCGCCTCCGCCGCGCTGGCCCTGACGGCGCCCGCCGCGTCCGCCGCCACCACCACGATCCGCCAGGAGACCGCCACCGGAGCCCCCTACTCCGGCAACTGGCAGGTCGCCACCGTCGGGGGTCTGGCGTTCTCCGTCGACTACCTGGGCGCGAAGGTGACCGGCTCCTGCGACGGCGCCGAACTGCAGGGCACCGTCCAGTCCACCGGCGCGGGCGAGCTGACCGCCGCGTCGATCGGCGCGTGCCGGACCTCCAACGGCCTGAGCTCCCCGCCCACCGACCTCGACCTCAGCCAGATGCCCGACAAGAGCGGGAGCGTCGCCTACGACCCGGTCTCCGGCGGCCGGGACGGCGTCCTGTCCATCAACGGCGGTCTTCGC
The DNA here is from genome assembly GCF_040492065.1 of Actinomadura sp. NPDC000929. NCBI lineage: Bacteria > Bacillati > Actinomycetota > Actinomycetes > Streptosporangiales > Thermomonosporaceae > Actinomadura > Actinomadura sp. NPDC000929. The sequence continues at coordinate 7,348 of NZ_JBEUPA010000204.1, forward strand.
TTCAAGATGGAAGGAAAGATCCTCGGCATCACCGTCACCTGCTACTACGGATTCCGGACGGGCGGCACCGACGGTCTGCGCTTCGACGTCTACAACCGCGACAACCCGAACCGCCCCCTGCCGGGCCAGGACGACGCGCAGGGCAGGGCCGACGGCATCACGCTCGTGCGGCAGACGGGAAGCAGCGGCCTCTGCCCGTCCAACGGCACCGGCAGCGGCTCCGCCATCGCCCGCGGTGAGAGCACGCCGGGCTCCGGCGTCTTCGACCGCAAGCTCTACCTGACCCCCTAGCCCAGGGCGAGCGTGCGGAGAGGCGGCCGGGCCCGGGGCCGGTGCAAGGGAGTGATCATCCTCCTCGGGCCCGGCCGCCCTCACTGTGCCCTCGCGGTGCTGGGTCGCCGTGTCGGGAAGAACGACCGGGGGCGTACGGCCGAATCCTTCTGGACGATCGCGAGGAATTCGAGCGTAACTCCGCAGTTCAGCCCTGAGTAATGACTGCGTGTTTACAGTTGTTTCCCACGCGTGTCCGAGACCTGCCGTGGCAAAATCACTCACTTTTCAGCTCGAACGCGCCGACGGGCGGCGCCCCGGCGAGGTCGGCATCCGGCCCATGGTGACCCCTGAGGGAGAATGGGGCGCATGAGAGCGGTGGCCATCTCCGACACCCACGCGCCCCGGCGCTGGAAGTCGTGCCCGCCGCGGGTGGCCGAGCACCTGCGGGACGCCGACGTGATCCTGCACGCCGGCGACGTGTGCGTCGCGTCCGTCCTGGACGAGCTGGCCGAGTACGCGCCCGTCCACGCCGTCCTCGGCAACAACGACGGGCCCGACGTGGCCGGGTGGGGCGCGCCCGAACGCCTCGAACTCGACCTGGACGGCCTCGCCGTCGCGATGGTCCACGACAGCGGCCAGGCCAAGGGCCGCACCGCCCGGATGCGGCGCTGGTTCCCCGGCGCCGACCTCGTCGTGTTCGGGCACTCCCACATCCCCCTGGACGAGACCGGCGACGGCATCCGCATCTTCAACCCCGGGTCGCCGACCGACCGGCGCCGCCAGCCGCACGGCACCCTCGGGCTCCTGGACATCGACGGCGGCCGGCTCACCGAAGCGCGGATCGTCCCCGTGACCTGAGCCTCGCCCTCGACCGGCCGGACGCCGCATGGAATCGTCCCTTGGAGACGACCCGCGAGGATGAGAGGGCCCCCGGCATGACCGACCGCGTCACCGTGCACGTCCACGAGGGGGTCGCCGACGTGCGGCTCAACCGTCCCGACAAGCTGAACGCCCTCGACCTGGCCACGTTCGAGGCGCTCGCCCGCACCGGGGACGCCCTCGCCGCCGACGGCTCCGTCCGGGCCGTGGTCCTGTCGGGGGAGGGCCGCGCCTTCTGCGCGGGCCTGGACTTCGCCGACTTCGCCGCCATGGCCGGCGACGGCGCCGGGCGGCGCGCCGGCGACATCACCGCGCGCGAGCCGGGACGCATCACCAACCTCGGGCAGCAGGCCGTGCACGTATGGCGGGAGCTGCCGCAGCCCGTCATCGCCGCCGTCCACGGCCACGCCCTCGGCGGCGGCCTGCAGATCGCGCTCGGCGCCGACATCCGGATCGTCGCCCCGGACGCACGCCTGTCGGTCCTGGAGATCCGCTGGGGCCTGGTGCCCGACATGACCGGCACGGCCGCGCTGATCCGCCTGGTCGGAGAGGACGTCGCGAAGGAGCTCACCTTCACCGGCCGCATGATCTCCGGCGCGGAAGCCGTCCGCATCGGCCTGGCGACCCGCACCGCCGACGACCCGCGCGCCGCCGCGACCGAACTCGCCCGCGAGATCGCCGGAAACAGCCCCGACGCCGTCCGCGGAGCCAAGCGCCTGCTCAACCGCGCCGCCGACACCGACCTGGCCGGCCAGTTCCTGGAGGAGTCCCGGACCCTCGGCGCCCTGCGCGGAAGCCCCAACCAGGTCGAGGCCGTCCGCGCCTACTTCGACAAGCGCCCGCCCGCCTTCACCGACCCGGCCTGACGCCCCGCCGACGCCTTCACCGGACGACACCGGGCGGGCGGCCTCGCATGGCGATTGGCCCCCGCTTGCTGCGGTGAACCTCCCGTGTGTCCGTCACGTTCGTGTGCCAGCCCAGACAGGACATCGTGCAGCAGCGGACACCGCCGCTAGGGGGACGCGTACAACTGGTGGCCGTCGCCGTGCCGCCGGTCCGAACGCGCGCGACCAACGTCTCGCGTCCAAGGCGGGACGGCCTCGACCGCCGAGGGAGCGGAGCGGTCGGGGGCTCGCGTCGCCTCGAAATGACTGGACCGTTCGGGATCGCGCTCGCCGCGGGACGCGTGAGGGGAGCGCGGAGAACAGATACGTCAGGCCGTGGGCGACTCCTTTGTCCAGCCGCGTTCCGCCTTCCGCCCGTTCGCCGCGAGCGCGGCGAACGGGCAGGTACGCGCCGGATGGCGATCGCGGCGGTGCGGTCCCGTCTCTAGCGGAGAGGTTTTGATGCCTCTTCACGGTCGAGCGTGGACGCATGCGCGGGGCCAGGCGCGAGACGGACTTCAGTCGAGCGGAAGCTCGGCGGTCACCTCGTCCCCTTCAACGGTGAGCACGGCGCCTGCGGTCGCCAGCAACGAGCGGGCACCGCGGTTGCCGGTGGTCGTCGAAGCGAGGAACCTTGCCGCTCCGGTCGACCGGGCCTCAGCCAGCAGCAACGCCGTCACCCGCGTGCCGATCCCGCGACCCCGGGAAGCGCGGCTCAACCAGATGCCCGCCTCCACCGCGTCACCTCGGGGCTCCAGGCGCGCCGCCCCGACCGCCTCCCCGTCGACATCGATCACCCACGTGCGCTCTACCGCCGTCGCCGGGTTCAGGCATCTCGCCCGGTGGAACTCCAGGAACGCCGTCCGGCGCTCAGGTGTCCAGCCGGGCGCGCCGGCGACCGGAGGCATGACCTCCAGAGGATCGGCGCCCGCCACGGCCGCGTCCAGCAGCCGCGCCAATGCGGGCTCATCCAGGGAACATAGGGCTACTTCCATCACGCACAGAGTGTGATTGCTGGCCGGGGGCCTGCGCGAGCGAATTTCGGCCCGGCACGCTCCACTGGGGGTGCTACTCCACTGGGAAAGCACAGCGGAGCTGCCGCGAACACCGGGGAGCCGAGGGCCATGGAGTGCCTGGCATGCCGCGCCGGGCATGGCGAAGGGAGCGCCCGGCCCATGGCCGTTGGTGGTCAGGCGGCGAGGGCCGAGCCGACAGGGAGGTTCCGGATCAGCCAGAAGAGAAGGATGGCGGCGAACAGGGCCCAGATCAGCGCGGGGTGCGCCACCTTCGTCCTCACCGGACGATCCAGGGCGCGGGCTCTCGCCCACCGGAGCCAGAAGAACGCCAGAACCGGGAGCATCGCGACGGTCAGCACGTTCAGGCCGAAGGCCTCCTGGAGATGGCCGTGGGCGAGCGCGTGGACGGTGCGCATCGAACCGCAGCCCGGGCACTGGAACCCGGTGAGAGCGAGGAAGGGGCATGTCGGATAGTGCCCCGCCTCGTTGGGGTCGACCGCGGCGACGTACAAGACGGCGGCGACGCTGAGGACCAGCACCCCGCCGGGCCGCAGGAGCCGGACGGCGAGGGGCTGTCGAGAACCGTCCGGTGCTCCGGGAACCGGCCCGCCCCGCGGGAGCGGGACGGGCCGGGACTCATCCGTCATCGGTCAGCTGCCGCTGTTCCCCGCCATGGCGATGAAGAAGTAGATGGCGCCGACGACCACGCCGAGGACCGCGGACACGATCGCCCAGGTCTTCGCGTTGTTGGAGGACTTGATCGCACCGGCCTGGTCGCCCGCCGACCACTTGGAGTTGACCTGGGCGGCGTAGACGATGGACACGACGCCTGCGGGCAGGCAGCACAGGATGGTGGTCGCGATCGCCCACGGGAGGTGGTTCGGGGGCGGAGAGCCGGCGCCGGAGCTCGGGGGCGGCGGCGGGGCGGGCGGGTAGGCCATGGTGGTACCTCTCCTGCTTGGGCTGGGTGATCTACTTAGATAGATGGTGACAGGCCCCACCGGGTTCCCCCAATACGCTGCAACCTGCGGAGGAGCATCGGACCGGGGTGCCGATTTGACGTGGGCGCTCCGACCGCGTAAGTTAACCCCTCGTCCCCTCACGGATGCAGGACGCCCGCATGGCGGCCGGCCGAACCATGGGGAAACCACCTACGAACCAGCCGACACGGCTTCGTCGTGTCGGCCGTGCCGTGCCGTGGTGGGTCGGAAAAGCTCGATTTTGACAATCGGGCCGGATCTGATGAAATAGCGACACCGCCGGGAAGGAACCGCGCAAGCGGATTCGGAATGGCGTATCGGAAAAGCCCGGAATTGACAGTCCGAGCGGATCTGATAAAGTAAGAACA
>NZ_JBEUPA010000205.1:0-11736 GCF_040492065.1 Actinomadura sp. NPDC000929
ACCGGACGTCGGGGACCAGCCCGGCGCGCAGGACGTCGCCCTCGCCCATGGACCCGCCCGCGGTCGCCACCGCGAACGGGACGCCGAGCCGGGAGCGCAGTTCCGCCAGCGCGGTCGCGGCGCGCTCCGGCGCGCGCGGCGTCGCGCCCAGCGCCCGCGCCCTCTCCTGGACGCCGGCGCCGTCGCTGCCCTTGAGCCCGACCCGGCCGCCGAGCCCGGCGACGGGGTTCACCACGAGCCCGATCCTCATCGCGGCCTCATTCCCCGAGGATCTTCCGGCGGTACGCGCGCCAGGTGACGGCCCAGGTGGCCGGGTCGTCCAGGACGTCCTGGCGGGCGCGGTGCACGGTGGAGCGGTGCGGCGCGGTCCGGACGGTCTCCGGGTCGTCGTAGGCCTCGCGGGCCACCTCGGCGAGGATGGCGGCGTACTCGTCCAGCTCGGCCCTGGAGTAGGACTCGGTCGGCTCCAGCGTCATCGGCTCGGGGACGACGTAGGGGTGGTGGCTCGTCCAGTAGTGGGTGCCGAAGTCGGCCGCGCGGATGCCGATGTCCTCGCTGTGCACGCCGGTCTCCTCGGCGAGCCGCTCCCAGCTGTAGCGGACCTGCTCGACCCTGGGCCGTCCCGGCGCGTACGGCACCGACGCCCCGCGGATCTGGAGCACCTTCGCCATCAGGTAGTTGTTGTTGAGGACGGCCACCTCCGCGGCCTCGCGCAGCCCCGCGCCGCCCAGTGACATGATCCAGGCGTAGGCGCGCACCAGGTTCGGCACGACGCCGTAGAACGGACGGATCTTCCCGATCGACTCGGGCCGGTTGTCGTCCAGGCGGTAGCGGGTGCCGTCGAACTCGACCGTCGGCGTCGGCAGGTAGGGGGCGAGCTCCGCGGTCACGCCGCAGGCGCCCGCGGCGGGCCCGCCGCAGGCGTGCGGCGTGGAGAACGTCTTGTGCAGGTTGAAGTGGCACAGGTCGAACCCGGTGTCGCGGGCGCGGGTGATGCCGAGGATGCCGTTGGCGTTCGCCTGGTCGTAGGCGCACAGGCCGCCGGCCTCGTGCACGATCCGGACGAACTCCTCGATCCGCGGGTTGAACAGCCCGGTGTCCTCGGGGTTGGTGATGAGCAGGGCCGCGGTGCGGGGACCGACGGCCTGCCTGAGCGCCTCGATGTCGGGGTAGCCGTCGGCGTCCGGGTACAGGGTGATGACCTTGAACCCGGCCGTCTTCGCGCACGCCGCGTTGGACGGGTGCGAGAAGATCGTGGTGATGACCTCGTCGCGGGTCTCGGCCTCCCCGCGCGCCGCGAAGTAGGCGCGGATCATCGCGACGTTGGTGTAGATCGCGGCGGAGCCGGCGCCCGGCTGGAGGGTGAACCGGTCCATGCCGGAGACCTCCCGCAGCAGCCCCTCCAGCCGGTACATGATCTCCAGCACGCCCTGCACCGTCCGCTCGTCCTGCAGCGGGTGCAGCCCGGCCACCTTCGGGTCGCGGACGAACCGGTCGTTGACCTTGGGGCTGTACTTCATGGTGCAGGTGCCCTGGCCGACGTCGACGTTGAAGTCGGCGCCGAGGTTCTCCTGGGACAGCCGCAGGTAGTGCCGCAGCACCTGCGGCTGCGACAGCTCCGGAAGCGCGGGCGGCGCGGCGCGGCGCAGCCCGTCCGGGAGGACGACGTCCGCGGGCGCCTCCGGGAGCGGGGGCAGCACGCCGCGCTCGCCGGGGGAGCCCAGCTCGAACAGCAGCGGCTCGTCCCACCGGGCCTGGTGGAACCGGCGCAGCGGGGGCTTCGGGCCGATCTTCGCGTCGGCGGGGGAGAGGGGGGAGGGGGTCGGGCCCGTCTTCACTTGGCGATCTCCTGGAGGGTCTCGGCCAGCCGGTCGATGTCGTCCTTGGTGTGGATCTCGGTGACGCAGTACAGGGCGTCGGTCCCGGACAGGACCCTGCCGCCGAAGATCCCGTGCTCCAGCAGCGCCTCGCCGATCTCGGCGGCGGTCCGCGAGCCGGTGAAGCGGAGCGTGAAGTCGGCGAAGTGGGGGGCGTCCGCGTAGGGGGTCTCCACGCCGGGCACCGCGGCCAGCCGGTCCAGCGCGTACCGGGTGTTCGCCAGGATCGTCTCGGCGACCTCGCGCATGCCCTGCGGTCCCATCAGGGCCAGGTAGACCCCGGCGGCGATGCCGTTCAGCGCGGCGGCCGTGCCCACCCACTCCTTGCCCTCCTCGCGGAGGGCGAAGGAGGTGCGCTCGTAGGCGACGTCACCGAAGCCGTACTCGCCCTCGACGCTGGTGGGCGCGAGGCCGAACAGCCGGGAGGGGAACTCGCCCACGTAGAGTTCCTCGTCCCGCGTCGCGACGAAGCCGCCGTTCATCCCGCCGTAGCTCATGGGCAGGCCGAGCGGCTGGATGTCGCCGCAGACGATGTCGGCGCCGTACGCGGCGGGCGGGGTCACCGCTCCCAGCGAGATCGGGTTGCAGCCCACGACGTACTGGGCCCCGGCCTCGTGCGCGATCTCGGCCAGCGACGGGAGGGCGGGGTCGAGGATCCCGGACGCCGAGGGCGCCTCGGCGAACACCGCCGCGACGTCCCCCGCCGCCAGCTCCGCCCGCACCGCGGCCGGGTCGGCCAGGCCGGTGGCGGGGTCCACCGGCACGAGGACCACGTCGTGGTCGGGACGGACATAGTCCTCGATCTTCGACAGCTTGTCGGGGGCGACGGCCGTCACCAGCAGCAGCCGGCGGCGGCCGGTGATCCGTCCCGCCATGCGCAGCGCGGTGGACGCGGCCTGGAAGCCGTCGTACACCGGCACGCTCACGACGTCCATCTCCAGCAGTTCGCCCATCAGCGACTGGTACTCCCAGAGCGCCTGGAAGCGGCCGTGGTCCTCGTACGGCTCGCCCGCGTAGGCGGTGAGGAACTCGCTCCGGTTGACCACCTCGTCGACGACCGCGGGCACGTGGTGGTGGTAGCAGCCGGCGCCGAGGAAGCTGAGCGCCTCCTGGGCGCTGGTGTTGCGCGCCAGCAGCCCGCCGACGTGCCGGACCAGCTCGGCCTCGGAGCGCATCGGCGGGGGCAGGTCCAGCGGCCGGTCCAGCCGGATGCGGCCGGGCACGTCCGCGTAGAAGTCCTCGACGCTCCGCGCGCCGATCGCCGCCAGCATCTCCCGTTTCACCTCGGGCACCGAGTTCGGGATGTAGGGGTGCGCGTTCATCTCGCTCTCCTTCACATTCCTTGCCTCACCCTCTTGACGAGAACACAGGATGCAGTGTGCTGTATACAGCATTATCCCGAATCCCTTGGGGAGGCAAGATGGCGACCAACCCCGGACGGGCGGCCATCGGACGCCGGACCGTCCTGACCGCCGGAGTCGCCGGAGCCGTCTCGGCGCTGCTCGGAACGAGCGGGTGCGCCACCGGAGGCGGCGCCGGGAAGGCGGGGCCGGCGCTCAGCGCCGGCGCCCAGGCCAAGATCGAAGGAAAGATCTCCGTCTGGTCGTGGGACGTCGCGGCGAAGGCGCTCAAGCGGCTCGCCCCGGCCTTCGAGCAGCGCCATCCCGGGACGAGCGTCGACGTCGTCGACATCGGCTACGACAACGCCTACGACAAGATCACCGTGGGGATGAAGGCGGGGAAGGGCCTGCCCGACGTCCTCACCGTCGAGGGCACCCGGCTCCCCGGCTACATCGGCGCCTTCCCCGGCGGGCTGTACGACCTGACCCCGCTCGCCGGCGCGCACCGGGCCGAGTTCGCCCGCGCCGCCTGGAAGGACGTCACCGACGAGCGCGGCAAGGTCTTCGCCCTGCCCTGGGACGGCGGGCCCTGCGCCCTCTACTACCGCGCCGACATGTTCGAGAAGGCCGGCGTCGACCCGGCGGGCATCGCCACGTGGGACGACTACGTCCGCGCCGGGGAGCGGATCAAGGCGGCGACCGGCAAGAAGCTCCTCGTCATGGACCCGCAGGAGGACAGCATGTTCCCGATGCTGCTCCAGCAGCAGGGGCAGGGCTACGTGCGCGGCGGCAGGATCGCCGTCTCGGACCCGCGGGCCGTCCGCGCCGCGGCGCTGCTCAAGACGCTCGCCGACAAGGACCTCGTCGCCTTCGAGAAGGGCTGGGACGGCCTCGTCTCGGCGACCAAGGCGGGCAAGGTCGCCACCACCCCGTACGCCGTGTGGTGGTCGGGGACCCTCACCGACGAGATGCCCGAGCTCAAGGGGAAGTTCGGCGTCGTCCCCCTCCCGGCGTTCGACCAGGGCGGGGTGCGGACGTCCAACGACGGAGGGTCCACCCTCGCCGTCAGCGGCCACAGCGCGAACGCGCGGGCGGCGTGGGCGTTCATCGAGTTCGCCCTCGCGGACGGCGCCAACCAGGTGTCCATGCTGAAGAACGAGGGCCTGTTCCCCGCCTACCTGCCCGCGCTCAAGGACCCGTTCGTGACCGCGCCGCAGCCCTACTACGGCGGCCGGCCCGTCTTCGCGACCTTCGCCGACCTCGCGGACAAGGTGCCCCCGATCGAGATCTCCAAGGACGGACCGAAGGCGAGGGACGTCGTCAACCGCACCGTCTCCGGCATCGTGCTGCACGGCGACGACCCGGCGAAGGCCCTGGACTCGGCGGCCAAGCAGATCGCCGCCGCGACCGGCCGGTCGATCGCCGAGTGACGCCGTGGTCGTCGACGTGACGAAACGGAAACCCGCGCAGAGCGGACCCGCCCGCGCGGCCCGGCCGGACGCGCCGCCCCGGTGGCGGGAGCGCTGGCGCCGCCGGACCACGCCGTGGACGTTCGCGGGCCCGGCGGCGGCGCTGCTGGCGCTCTTCTTCGCCTATCCGCTGCTGGCCGGCCTCTACCAGAGCTTCACCGCCGACCGCGACGGCGTGACGACCTGGGTCGGGCTGGCCCAGTACCGCCGGATGGCGGCGGACCCCGTGTTCTGGGCCGCGCTGCGCAACACCGGGCTGATCCTCGCCGTCCAGGTCCCGGTCATGATCGGGCTGGCGCTGCTGCTGGCGTTCGGGCTGAACCAGTCCTGGCTGCGGCTGCGCTCGGGCTTCCGCATCGCCTACTTCCTGCCCGCCGTCACGATGCTGGTCGCCTACTCGGTGGTGTTCCGCGTCCTGCTCAAGACCGACGGCGGCCTGGTGAACCAGATGCTCGGCGCGGTGGGCCTGCCCGCGGTCGACTGGCTGAACGGCCCCGGCTGGGCGCGGCTGGCGCTGATCGGCTCGATCACCTGGCGGTGGACGGGCTACAACGCGGTCATCCTGCTGGCCGGGCTCCAGTCGATCGCCCGGGAGCAGTACGAGGCGGCGGCCATCGACGGCGCCGGGCCCCTCACCACGTTCGTCCGGGTGGTCATGCCGCAGCTGCGTCCCGTCATCCTGTTCTGCTCGGTGACCTCGACGATCGGAACGCTCCAGCTCTTCGACGAGAACTACGTCCTGACCGGCGGCGGACCGGGCAACGCCACGACCACGCCCGTCCTCTACCTCTACAAGGTGGGCTTCGAGCAGCTCGACTTCGGCTACGCGGCCGCCCTGTCCTGGGTCGTCGTCGCGGTCATCGGGCTGATCTCCTACGCCCAGTTCCGCTTCTTCGGGAAGGAGAGGTCGCGGTGATCCCGGCCGCCGAGGGAAGGGGCCGCCCCCGCGCGGGCCGCGCGCTCGCCCTGCTGCTGCTCCTGGCGGGCGCGCTGATCAGCGCGGCGCCGTTCTACTGGATGGTGGTCGCCTCCACCCGCGACGACTCCGAGCTGTTCGCGTCCCCGCCGCCGTTCCTCCCGGGCGGGCGGTTCCTGCACAACCTGGTGGAACTGGAGCACACGATCGGCTTCGGCCGCGTCATGCTCAACAGCGCGGGCGTCGCCGTCGTCTACACGGTGCTCAGCTCGCTGATCTCCGCCATGTGCGGGTACGCGCTGGCCAAGTACCGGTTCCGGGGACGGCGGCTGCTGCTCGGCGCCGTCCTGGCGACCATGATGATCCCGTTCCAGGTGCTGCTCGTCCCGCTGTTCCAGATGATGGCGAGCCTCGGATGGGTCGACACCTACCAGGCGGTCATCCTGCCGTTCCTGGCCAACTCGTTCGGCATCTTCCTCATGCGCCAGGCGTTCCTCGCCTTCCCGGACGAGCTGATCGAGTCGGCCCGCATGGACGGCGCGGGCGACCTGCGCATCTTCTACCGGGTCGTCCTCCCGGTGGTCCGGCCCCAGTTCGGCGCGCTGGTCATCTTCACCTTCATGACGCAGTGGAACGCCTTCCTGTGGCCGCTGCTGATGCTGAACACCGAGGACAAATACACCGCGCCGGTCGCGCTGTACACCCTCATCGGGCAGAGCCACGTCGACTACTCCGGGCTGATCCTCGGCTCCTTCCTGGCGACGCTCCCCCTGATGTTGATCTTCTTTCTGTTCCAGAAGCAGTTCGTGTCCGGTCTGTTGGGAGGGGCGGTCAAAGGATGATTCGGGTGCCGGGGCTGCTCTACGGCGGGGACTACAACCCCGAGCAGTGGCCCGAGGAGGTCTGGGCGGAGGACGCCCGGCTGATGAACGAGGCCGGGGTCAACCTGGTGACGGTCGGCGTGTTCTCGTGGGCGCGGCTGCAACCGGGCCCGGACTCCTGGGACTTCGGGTGGCTCGACCGGCTGCTCGACCTGCTCGCCGGGCACGGGATCGCCGCCGACCTCGCCACCGCCACCGCGTCGCCGCCCGCCTGGCTGGTGCGCCGCCACCCGGAGATCCTGCCCGTCACGGCGGACGGCGTCCGGCTGGAGTTCGGTTCCCGCCAGCACTACTGCCCGTCCTCCCCGGTCTACCGGGAATCGGCGACGCGGCTGGCCCGCATGATCGCCCAGCGCTACCGGGCCCATCCGGCGGTCGTGCTGTGGCACGTCCACAACGAGTACGGCGACCACGTGACCGAGTGCTTCTGCGCCGCGTCGGCGGCGGACTTCCGGTCCTGGCTGCGGGAGAGGTACGGCGACGTCGCGGAGCTGAACCGCGCCTGGGCGACGGACTTCTGGTCGCAGCGCTACGGCCGGTGGGAGGAGATCGAGCCGCCGCGCACCGCGCCCGGACCGGTGAACCCGACCCAGACGCTCGACTGGCGCCGGTTCTGCTCCGACGCCCTGCTCGGCTGCTACCTGGCGGAGAAGGCCGTCCTGGACGAGGACGGCGGGGGCCTCCCGGTGACGACGAACTTCATGTCGATGTTCAAGCCGCTGGACTACTGGAAGTGGGCGGCGCACGAGGACGTCGTGTCCGACGACGCCTACCCCGACCCGGCCGACCCGGCGGCGCACGTCAACGCCGCGATGAACTTCGACCTGATGCGCTCGCTCAAGGGCGGCCGGCCGTGGCTGCTCATGGAGCAGGCGCCGTCGGCGGTGAGCTGGCGCCCGGTCAACGTGCCGAAGCCGCCCGCGCTGGGACGGCTGTGGTCCTTCCAGGCGGTGGCGCGCGGCGCGGACGGCGTGCTCCACTTCCAGTGGCGGGCGTCGCGCGCGGGGGCGGAGAAGTTCCACAGCGCGCTCCTCCCGCATCGCGGCACCGGCTCGCCGCAGTGGGACCGGACCGTGCGCATCGGGCGCGAGCTCGCCCGGCTCGCCGAGGTCGCCGGCACCCGCACCACGGCCGATGTCGCGATCGTCCTGGACTGGGACTCCTGGTGGGCGCTGGAACTCGACGACCACCCCTCGTCCCGGCTCCGGCTCCAGGAGCTCGTGCTGTCCTGGTACGGCGCGGCGCACGCCCGCAACGCGGCCGTCGACTTCGTCCCCCGCGGCGCGGACCTGGCGCCGTACCGGCTCGTGCTGCTGCCCAACCTCTACATGGCGAGCGATGAGACGGCCGCCTGGCTCGGCTCGTACGTCGCGGACGGCGGCCGGCTGGTCTGCGGCTTCTTCAGCGGCATCGTCGACGAGCACGACCACGTGCATCTCGGCGGCTATCCGGCGCCGCTGCGGGACGTGCTCGGAGTCGTCGTCGACGAGTTCTGGCCCGTCCCGGACGACGCGTCCGTCGAGGTGGCGTTCGGCGACCGCACGGTCCCGGCGACGCTGTGGAGCGAATGGCTGGAGACCGCCGGGGCCGAGACCGCGGCCGCGTACGGGTCCGGGGCGCTCGCCGGCCGCCCGGCCGTCACCCGCAACGCGCACGGCGCCGGGCGGGCCTGGTACGTGAGCTGCCACCTGGGCGACGGCATCGGGATCGTGCTGGACGAGGCGTTCGCCGACGCGGGCGTCCGCCCGGTGCACGCCGTCCCGGACGGGGTCGAGGCCACCCGCCGCGACGGGCCCGCCGCGTCCTACCTCTTCCTGCTCAACCATCGCGACGCCGAGACGGACGTGCCCGTCCCGGACGGCGTCGACCTCCTGTCCGGCGCCGCCGTGCGGGACACGCTGCGGCTGCCCCCGCTCGGGGCGGCGGTGCTCAGGACGACCCACCCCCACCCCGAAAGGTGATCATGCGACGACCGCTCCACGCCCTGGCCGGGCTGACGCTCGGCTCCGCCCTCCTCGTCACCGCCGTGCCGGCGTCCTCCGCGGCCGAGCGGAGGACGGGGCCGGAGGGCTACGCCGACGTGCTCGACCTGCACGGCGTCCCGGCCAACGCCCTGCCCGCCGAGGTCAACGAGGTCAACGTCTTCAGCGACCGCGGCGCGTGGCACGCCTACGCCCTGCCGCGGCCGGGGGACAAGGACGCGTACGGCGGGTTCTCCGGGCCGCTCTACATCGCCCAGGAGTACCCGTGGTGGCTGAGCAAGGCGTTCAGCCGGATCCGGCTGCGCGCGGACGGCCGGGACCTCGACCTCGGCGCCGCCGGCGCGCCCCGGCTCACCGCCCTCCCCGGGATGCTGCGCCAGGTCTACGACCTGCCGGGACTGCGGCTCACCCTCGAACTGCGCTTCGCCTCCGGGCACAGCGCGCTCGTCCGCGCCTCCATCGCCAACACCGGAAACGGCCCCCGGACGGTGGAGGTCGGCTGGAGCGGTTCGCTCCTGCGCCCGGACGACGAGCCGATGAGAAGCGCGCCGTCCCTGCACGCCACGGCGCGCGGCGTCGCGGTCGGCTTCGCCCGCGTCCGCGAGCAGTGGGACTACCTCACCGACGGGACCGAACGGTTCGAGGTGACCCACGCCGACCCCGTCCGCACCACCGTCGCCGGCGACTCCTACCGGACCGACCTGGCGCGCCCGCTGACCCTCGCGCCGCGCGGCTCGTCCGCGCTGACCTGGACCGAGACCTACACCTTCACCGCCGCCGAACGCGAGCGGGAGGCCGCGGCCGTCCGCGACCTGCTGCGCCGCCCCGGCAAGGCGATCGGCGACACCGACGCCCGCTGGCGCCGGTACGTCGCCGCCGTCACCGCCGACGTGCCCGCGGGACGGCGGCGGCTCGCGGTCAAGGCGCTCGAAACCCTCGTCACGAACTGGCGCGGCCCGGCCGGGAGGCTCGACCACGGCGGCATCACGCCGTCCATCTCCTACAAGTGGTTCACCGGCGGCTTCTGGGCCTGGGACACCTGGAAGCAGGCGGTCGGCGTGGCGGGCTTCGACCCGGCGCTCGCCCAGTCGCAGATCAGGTCGATGTTCGACCACCAGATCACCGCGGGTTCGCGTGACCGGCCGCAGGACGCCGGGATGATCCCCGACTGCCTCTTCTACAACGACCCCGCCCGCGGCGGCGGCAACTGGAACGAGCGCAACACCAAGCCGCCGCTGGCCGCCTGGGCGGTCTGGGAGACCTACCGGCGCAGCGGCGACGTCCGGTTCCTGCGCGAGATGTACCCGAAGCTGGTCGCCTACCACGACTGGTGGTACCGCACCCGGGACCACGACCACGACGGCCTCGCCGAGTACGGCGCGACCGTCGACCCGGCCAACGACACCCCGGAGGCCCGGCGGCAGGCCGCCGCCTGGGAGAGCGGCATGGACAACGCCCCGCGCTTCGACGCCGCGCTCGGCACCACCGCCGTCGAGAACCGGGACGCCGCCGGACGGGTCGTGGGCTACTCGCTGAACCAGGAGTCCGTCGACCTCAACTCCTACCTCGCCGCCGAGAAGGGCTACCTCGCGGCGATCGCGGAGCGCCTCGGCGACCGGGCGGCGTCCCGCCGCCTGACCGCCCAGGCGCGGACGCTCACCGCCGCGATCCGCACGGCGATGTACGACCCGGCGACCGGCTACTTCTACGACACCGACCTCGCGACGGGGCGGCGCCTCACCGACCGGGGCCGCGGCATCGAGGGGGCGATCCCGCTCTGGGCGGGCGTGGCGACCGGGCCCCAGGCGGCCGCCGTCCGCGGCAGGCTGACCGACCCGGAGGAGTTCGCCACCCCGATGCCGTTCGCGACGGTGGCGAAGAGCTCGCCGTACTTCGCCCCGGAGAAGTACTGGCGCGGCCCCGTCTGGCTCGACCAGGCGTACTTCTCCCTGGAGGGCCTGCGGAGGTACGGCTACCGCGCCGACGCGTCCGCCCTCGCCGACCGCCTGCGCGGCTCGGCGTCCGGCCTGCTCGGAGACGCGCCGATCATGGAGAACTACAACCCCCTGACGGGCGCCCCGCTGAACTCGACCAACTTCAGCTGGTCCGCCGCGTTGCTGCTGGCCCTGGACTGACGCCCGAGCGTCGC
The DNA here is from genome assembly GCF_040492065.1 of Actinomadura sp. NPDC000929. Taxonomy (NCBI): domain Bacteria; kingdom Bacillati; phylum Actinomycetota; class Actinomycetes; order Streptosporangiales; family Thermomonosporaceae; genus Actinomadura; species Actinomadura sp. NPDC000929. The sequence goes on from NZ_JBEUPA010000205.1 coordinate 10,615, forward strand.
CGGCGCCCGGACGGCCCGGGTCGCGCGGGGCCGTTCAGGCGTCGGCGGCGCAGCGGAAACCGGTGTTGCCGGTGGTGGAGTCGGGTGTGTTGGAGGTGCGGGCGGCGACGCGGTAGCGGTTGCAGTAGGAGTCGTGGCAGAGGTACGAGCCGCCGCGCATGGCGCGGGTGTCGCCGTCCCGGGTGAAGGCGTCGGCGCACCATTCCCAGACGTTGCCGACGGTGTTGTAGAGCCCGTAGGCGTTGGGACGGTAGGCGTCGGCGGCGACGGTCCCGGGGCGCCCGTCGTGCTGGTCGGGGAACCGGCCGCGCCAGATGTTGCACCGGTCCTGGCCGCGCGGGCGCAGCTCGTCGCCCCACGGGTAGGTGGCCTGATCGAGGCCGCCGCGCGCGGCGTACTCCCATTCGGCTTCGGTGGGGAGGCGCTTGCCCGCCCACGCGGCGTAGGCGGCGGCGTCGTTCCAGGAGACGTGGACGACAGGGTGTTTCCGGCGCTGCCGGACGTGGCTGCCCGGGCCTTCGGGGCGGTTCCAGGCGGCGCCCTCGATGCCGCGCCACCAGGGCGTCCCGGCCGGTGACGGAGCCGTGCGCGCCACGGCCGGGGGCAGAAGGCCCTGGAAGACGTAGGACCACCCGAAGCCCTCGGCCTCGGTCCGGTACCCGGTCTCCTTGACGAACTGGGAGAACTCGGCGTTGGTGACCGCGTGCGGGTCGATGCGGAACGGCTCCACGCGGACGTCGCGGACCGGCCCTTCGCCGTCCCGGGGGTTGGCGTGGACGTCCTCGTTGCCCATGCGGAAGGTGCCGCCGGGCAGCACGATCATGCGGTTGAGGCGCGGAGCGGCGCGAGGGGGCACGGCGGGCCGGGGGAGCCGCGCGGGCTGGGAGAGCCGCGCGGGCTGAGAGAGCTGTGCCGCCCGGCGTGAGGCGGCGCAGCAGGCGGGCATGTCGGCTGAGGTCATGGCTTCCGATGGAGGTGTGCGGGGGGGGGGGGCGGCCCCCCCCCCCCCCCCCGGGGGGGGGGGGGGGGGGGGCGGGGGGTAGAAGGGGGCCAGGGCGGGGGGGCGGGGGGGGTGGGTGGGCGGGTTGGTTGGGGGGGGGGTGAACGGGCGGGTGGAGACGG
>NZ_JBEUPA010000206.1:0-11646 GCF_040492065.1 Actinomadura sp. NPDC000929
GTGGCGCGGGTGTAGCGGGCGGCGAGGGCGCGCAGATGGTCGGCGAGTTCGGGGTTCGCGGTCTCGTCGATCCGGAAGTCGGCGCCCAGCACGCGACCGTCTCGGACGTGCGGGACGGGTCGGTGGAACGGTACGAGCGCGGCCCCGCCGGGATCCGGGCGCCGCCGATGACGGAGGAGAGCACGCTCCCAGCCTGAACGGGCCGCCCGCCCGCGCCAAGATCGGGCAGAGCGCGGCTTCCTTACCGCGAGGCCAAGCCGGGCTGAGGCTCTCCCGGGGGCGTCGTTAAGCGATCCTTGGCCAACTCCCCACCGGTTCGCGGCCTCGCGCGGCTTGGCCTCGGCCGGGCGGCGTCCGATGCTCGACACGCGTCCCGATCCGCACCCAGGAGCACGCATGCCCGAGCCCGCCGACGTCCACTTCCTCGAGACGGCCGCGACCCTGGCGCCCTCCGGCGCGCCCGCTCCGCCTGGCGCGCTCACCGGCGAGCGCTGCCTGGAGCTGTTCGACGCGCAGCTCGGCAGCCGGCACCTGGACCTCGCCGCCCGGCGCCTCCAGGCGCAGGGCCACGGCTTCTACACGATCGGCTCGGCCGGGCACGAGGGCAACGCGGCCGTCGCGGCCGCCCTCCGCCCGGACGACCCGGCGCTCCTGCACTACCGGTCGGGCGCGTTCTTCCTGGAGCGGGCACGCCAGGTCCCCGGCGGCGACCCGCTCCGCGACGTCCTGCTCGGGCTGGTCGCCGCCGCCGAGGAACCGATCGCGGGTGGGCGCCACAAGGTGTTCGGCAGCCGCCCGCTGAACGTGATCCCGCAGACCTCCACCATCGCCTCGCACTTCCCGCGCGCGCTCGGCGTGGCCTTCGCGATCGAACGTGCCGCCCGGCTCGGCCTGGACTCGCCGTGGCCGCGCGACGCCGTCACCGTGTGCAGCTTCGGGGACGCCTCCGCCAACCACTCCACCGCCGCCGGCGCCGTCAACGCGGCCGTCAACTGCGGCTACCAGGGCCTTCCCCTGCCGCTCCTGCTCGTCTGCGAGGACAACGGGATCGGCATCAGCGTCCGCACGGCGCCCGGCTGGATCCGTGCCGCCTACGGCTCGCGGCCCGGCCTCGCCTACTTCCACGCGGACGGCTGCGACCTCGCCGACGCCCACGCCGCGGCGGCGCGGGCGGCCGACTGGGTCCGCGAACGCCGCCGTCCCGCGTTCCTGCACCTGCGGACCGTCCGGCTGATGGGCCACGCCGGCTCCGACGTCGAGTCGGCGTACCGGACCTTCGCCGAGATGGCGGCCGACCTGGAGCGCGACCCGCTCCTGCGGACCGCGCGCCTCCTCGTCGACCGCGGAGTCGCGACCGCGGAGGACGTCGTCGGCCTCTACGAGGCCAAGCGCGCGGAGGTCATGGCGCTGGCGGAGAGCGTCGCGGGCGCCCCGCGCCTGGCGTCCGCCGCGCAGGTCATGGCGCCGCTCCGCTCCACCGCCCGCGGAGGGGGAGCGGTGGCCGCGGAGGGGGAGCCGGTCACGCTGGCGCAGGCGGTCAACCGGACGCTCGGCGACCTGCTGGACGAGCGGCCCGGCATGCTCGTCTTCGGCGAGGACGTGGCGCGCAAGGGCGGCGTCTACGGGGTCACGCGCGGGCTGATGAGGCGGGCCGGGGCGGCCCGGGTGTTCGACACGATCCTGGACGAGCAGTCGGTCCTCGGCCTCGCGCTCGGGTTCGGGACCGCCGGGATGCTGCCGGTCCCGGAGATCCAGTACCTCGCCTACCTGCACAACGCCGCCGACCAGATCCGGGGGGAGGCGGCGACGCTGCCGTTCTTCTCCTCCGGCCGGTACCGCAACCCGATGGTCGTGCGGATCGCGGGCTACGCCTACCAGAAGGGGTTCGGCGGCCACTTCCACAACGACAACGCCGTCGCCGCCCTGCGCGACATCCCGGGGCTCGTCATCGCGTCGCCGGCCCGGCCCGACGACGCCGCGGGGATGCTGCGCGCCTGCGCGGACGCCGCCGGGCGCGACGGGCGCGTGTGCGTGATGCTGGAGCCGATCGCGCTCTACCACGTGCGCGACCTTCACGACGACGGCGACGGCGGATGGCTGGCCCCGGCCGGCGGGACGGTCCCGATCGGCCGCGCCCGCACCTACGGGGACGGCGGCGACCTCACCGTCGTCACCTTCGCCAACGGCCTGCGGATGAGCCTGCGGGCGGCCCGCCGCCTGGAGGCCGGGGGCGTCCGGTGCCGGGTGCTCGACCTGCGCTGGCTGGCCCCGCTCCCGGTCGAGGACCTGCTGCGCGAGGCCCGCGCCACCGGGGCCGTCCTGGTCGCGGACGAGACGCGCCGCACCGGGGGCGTCTCGGAGGGCGTCCTGACCGCGCTCGCCGACGTCGGCTTCGAAGGGCGCGCGGCCAGGGTCACGAGCGAGGACAGCTTCATCCCGCTGGGAGACGCCGCCTCCCACGTCCTGCTGTCGGAGGCCGCGATCGAGGACGCGGCGCGCGCGCTGCTCACGTCGCGTCGATGACCGGGTCGCCGCCCAGGTAGGCGGCCTTCACCCGGTCGTCCCCGGCGAGCGCGGACGCCGGGCCGTCCAGCACGATCCGGCCGGTCTCCAGGACGTAGGCGCGGTCGGCGAGGCGGAGCGTCTGGTGGGCGTTCTGCTCGACGATCAGGATCGCGGCGCCCTGGTCGCGGATCTCCCGGACGACCCGCAGCACCTGCTGCGCCGTCCGCGGCGCCAGCCCCATCGTCGGCTCGTCGAGGGCGAGCAGGCGCGGCCGCAGCATCAGCGCCCGGCCGATCGCGAGCATCTGCTGCTCGCCGCCCGACAGCAGCCCGGCCGGCTGCGCGCGCCGCTCGCCGAGGCGCGGGAACCTGGCGTAGACCTCGTCCCGGCGGGCCGCGACGAGCGCCCGGTCGCGGCGCCGCAGGTACCCGCCGAGCAGCAGGTTCTCGGCGACGGTCAGCGCGGGGAACACGCGCCGCCCCTCCGGGACGTGCCCGAGCCCGGCCGCGACGACCCGGTGCGCGGCGAGCCGGGTGATGTCGCGGCCGCCGAACTCGACCCGCCCGGACCGGGCCCGGTGCAGGCCCGTGACGGTCCGCAGCGCGGTGGTCTTGCCCGCGCCGTTGCTGCCGAGCAGCGCGACGATCTCGCCCTCGCCGACCTCGAAGGAGATCCCGGACAGCGCCTCGACCTGGCCGTACCGGCTGCGCAGGTCGCTCACCCGCAGAAGCGTCACCCCAGCACCTCCGCGGCCAGGTCGGTCTCCGGGTCGTCCGGCACGCCGAGGTAGGCGGCGATGACCCGCTGGTCCTCCTGGATCTCCGCCGGCGGCCCCGCCGCGATCGTCCGCCCGTGCTCCAGCACCGTCACCCGGTCGGAGATCGACATGACCAGCGCGACGTCGTGCTCGATCAGCACCACGGCGGCGCCGAGCGCGCCGATGCGCGAGATCAGCCCCATCAGCGCCCGCTTCTCGGTCGGGTTCGCGCCCGCGGCGGGCTCGTCCAGCAGCAGGACGCGGGGGTCGCCCGCGAGCGCCCGCGCGATCTCCAGCCGGCGCCGGTCGCCGTAGGCGAGCCCGCCCGCCGGGCGGTCGGCGGCCTCCAGCAGCCCGACGAAGTCCAGGCAGCGGCGGACCGCGTCGAGGTCGGCGCGCGACAGCGGCCGCAGCAGGGCCCGGTCGCGGGCGAACCGGCCGATCAGCACGTTCTCGGCGACGGTCATCTCCTCGAACAGCCGGATGCTCTGGAAGGTGCGCGCGAGGCCGGCGGCGGCGACCCGGTGCGGGGCGAGGCCGCGCACGTCCCGCCCGGCGAGCACGACCGTCCCGGCCGACGGCGCGATCATCCCGGTGACGCAGTTGAACGCGGTGGTCTTGCCCGCGCCGTTCGGGCCGATCACGCTGACGACCTGCCCGGCGTCCGCGCGCAGGGCGAGCCCCTCGACGGCGGTGACGCCGCCGAAGCGGCGGGTCAGGCCGTCCACCTCCAGCAGCGTGCCGCGCGCCGCCGCGGGCCCGGGCGCGGGCCCCGCCTCCGCCGGGAGGCGCAGGCGGCGCGGCCGGTACGGCCACACGCCCTGCGGCCGCAGGAGCACGATCGCGATGAGCAGCAGCGCGAAGAACAGGCCCCGGTACTCCTGGACGGTCCGCAGCGCCTCCGGCAGCGCGACGATCACCACGGCGCCGACCACGACGCCGGGCCGGCTGCCCATCCCGCCGATGATCACCACGAGCAGGATCATCAGCGAGGTCAGGAACGTGAAGCTGGAGGGGTCCACGGTGCCGAGCTGCGCGGCGTTGAGCGGGCCCGCGACGGCCCCGGTCATCGCGCCCAGCACGTACGCCAGCAGCTTCACCCGCCGCGCCGGGACGCCGACCGCCTCGGCGGCGGTCTCGTCGGCCCGGACGGCGCGCCAGGCGTAGGCGAGCCGCGACCGGGCCAGCAGCGCCGTCGCGGCCAGCACGACGACGAAGAACGCGAGCGCGAGGTGGAAGAAGTCCCGCGGCGTGACGATCTCCCGCCCGCCGACCGTCGCCGGGGGGATCCCGGTCAGCCCGTTCGGGCCCCCGGTGACCTCCAGGTTGATGACCGCGATCCGGATGATCTCTCCGAAGCCGAGCGTGACGATCGCGAGGTAGTCGCTGCGCAGCCGCAGCGTCGGGTACCCGATGACCGCCCCGGCCACCGCCGCGGCGGCGACCGCGACCGGCAGCGTCGCCCAGAAGCCCCACCCCAGCTTCAGCGTCAGCAGCCCGGAGGCGTACGCGCCGATCGCGAAGAACGCGGCGAACCCGAGGTCGAGCAGGCCCGCGTACCCGACGACGATGTTGATCCCCAGCCCGAGGATCGCGTAGACCAGGATCGTCCCGGCGACGGTCAGCGCGTAGTCGTCGAGGGTCTGCCCGGCGGCGAGCGCGAGCGCGACGAGCAGCGGCCAGCCGCCGTACCGGACGGCCGCCTCCCCGCCCGCGGGGCGCGGCGCCCTCACGCCCGCTCCACGACGCGCTCGCCGAACAGGCCGGTGGGCCTCAGCGCCAGCACCGCGATCAGCAGCCCGAAGATGATGACGTCCGTCCAGCGGGACGAGACGTACCCGGCGGAGAACGACTGCACGAGGCCGATGCACACGCCCGCGACCATCGTCCCCGGCAGGTTGCCGATGCCGCCGAGCACCGCGGCGGTGAACGCGCGCAGCCCGATGAGGAAGCCCATGCCGAAGCTGATCTGAACGTAGTACAGCCCGTACATGACGCCCGCGGCGCCCGCGAGCAGCGAGCCGATGAAGAACGTCGCCAGGATCAGCCGCTCCACGTCGATCCCCTGGAGCCGGGCCGCGTCGCGGTCCATCGCCAGCGCGCGCATCGCGGTCCCCGTCACGGTCCGGGTGACGAACAGCCACAGCGCCGCCATCAGCGCGACCGACAGCACGACCAGGACGAGCTGCCCCCAGGTGACGTGGACGACGCCGCTGAGGATCCGGCCGCCGTCCAGGGCGTGGGGGTAGGACTTGAACCGGGCGTCGGTGAGCACCTTGACGCCCTCCTCCAGCGCCAGCGACACCCCGATCGCGGCGATCAGCAGCGCCAGGCGCGGCGACGACAGCAGCGGCACGTAGGCGACCCTGGCGATCCCGGTCCCGATGGCGCCGGTGGTCAGCGCGCCGACCACGACGGCGAGCAGGACGGCGGGCAGCGCCATCCCGCCGCTCGCGCCGAGCGCGGTCAGCGTCCCGAACCCGGCGAAGGCGCCGATCATGAACACGTCGCCGTGCGCGAAGTTGATCAGCCGGACCACCCCGTAGATCATCGAGTAGCCCAGCGCGATCAGCGCGAGGAAGGCCCCGATCGTCAGGCCGTTCACGAGGTACTGGACGAATTCGCTCATCGGGCCCCTGATCAGGAGGTCTTGGCGTCCACCCAGGTGGCGCCGCTCTCGTCGAGCTTCTTGTAGGCGGTGAACGCGCCGCCCTGGACCTGGACGGTGATGTAGAGCGGGTCGGTCCGGTCGCCCTTGGCGTCGAAGGTGATGGGCCCGGTGATGCCCGGGAAGTCCTTGATCTTGTGGAGGGCCTCGGTGATCGCGGCGCCCCGGGTGGACCCGGCGTCGTCGATCGCCTTCGCGACGACCTTCACCGCGTCGTACTCGTACACCGAGAACGGCCCCGGATCGGCGTTGTTCGCCGCCTTGTACGCCGAGACGAACCTCGCGGCGGCCGGCAGGTCCTTGGCCAGCGGCGCGGTGGTGGCGATGTAGCCGCCGGCCGCCGAGCCCGCCGTCTTCAGCACGGTGGAGTCGGTCGTGGCGTCCCCGCCCATGAGCGCGAACCTCAGCCCGAGCTGCTTGCGCTGCTTCATCAGCAGGCCCGCCTCGGCGAAGTAGCCGGTGAAGTACAGCACGTCCGGCCGCGTCGAGGCGATCTTGGTGAGGACGGGCCCGTAGTCGGACTGGCCGGGCTGCAGCGCGTTCTCGTAGACGACCTGACCGCCCGCCTGCCGCGCCGAGTTCGCCGCGGCGTCCGCGAGGCCCTTGGCGTAGGTGGTGTTGTCGTGCAGCAGCGCGATCCGCTTCGCGCCGAGCGGCCCGGTCATGAACTTGGCCGCGACCAGGCCCTGGTTGTCGTCGCGCCCGCAGGTGCGGAACACCTTGCCCTTGCCGCTGTCGGTGAGGGAGGGGTTGGTGGAGGCGTCCATCACGAACGGGACGCCGCGCCTGCCGTAGATCGGGATCGCGGGCACCGCCGCGCCCGAGCAGTACCCGCCGGCGACCGCCACGACCCCGCTGTTGAGCAGCTTCTGCGCGGCCTGCGCGCCCTGCTGGGCGCTGCACTGGTCGTCGGCCTCCACGATCTGGATCTTCCGGCCGTCCACCCCGCCGGCCTTGTTGATCTCGTCGGCGGCGACCCTGGCCGCGGCGAGGATGTCCTGCCCGGCCGAGGCGGAGTCACCGCTCAGCGGCGCCGGAACGCCGATCCTGATGGCGCCCGAGCCGCCGGAGCCGCCCGACCCGCAGGCCGCGGCGAGCGGGACGAGCAGCAGGCCGGCGCCCGCCGCGGTGAGAGTCCGGAACCGGCGTCCGCGGTCCCGCGGGGTCAGTGGAGTCATCGGGGCTCTCCGTCGCTCGTGGCCGGCAGGTCCTCGTGGTCCGGGATGGTGAAAGCGTGAAACGTCCAGGCACGGGCGTCGAGACGGGCAAGCATGCGATCTCATGCACTGATCGGTAAGCACCGCTTGCCCTTTCGCCACTCGACAGCGCGGCCGCGGCCTGGAAAGGATCTCCCCATGGCCGGTGTCCTGCTGCTCTCCGCGGCCGACGTGCGCGCGGTGTTCGACCTGCCCGCCGCGATCGCCTCGCAGCGGGAGGCGTTCGCCGCGCTCGGCCGCGGGCGGGCGCGGCTCGCGCCGCGGGTGCTGCTGGACGGCCCGGACGGCGACGTCGCCTTCGGCTACGTCTCCCGCCTGCCCGGCGCCGGCGCGGTCGCCAAGTTCGGGAGCGTCACCCCGGGCAACGCGGGGCGCGGCCTGCCGACCGTGGCGGCCCTGGTGACCGTCCTTGACCCGGTGGACGGGAGGCCCGTCGCGGTCATCGAGGGCGAGGCCGTGACGACGCTGCGCACGTCGGCGGCGAGCGCGGTGGCGGCCGACCACCTCGCGGCGCCGGGGGCCTGCCGCCTCGCGGTCGTCGGCTGCGGCGTCCAGGGCCGCGCGCACGTGCGGGCGATGGCCGCGGTGCGTCCCCTCACCGAGGTGGCGGTGGCCTGCCGCCATCCGGACACCTGCACCGCCGCCGCCGAGCTCGCACGGGACCTGGAGTTGCCGGTCGGGGCGGCGGCGTCCGCCCGCGAGGCGGTCCGGGGCGCGCAGATCGTCGTCACCGCCACCACCAGCGCCGAGCCGGTCGTCCTCGGCGCGTGGCTCGACCCCGGGTGCACGGTCGTGAGCGTCGGATCGTTCGCCCCGGACCGGGCGGAGGTGGACGGGGAGGTTCTCGCCCGCGCCGCCGCGGTCGTGGTGGACGACGTGACGACCGCCCTGGAGCACGCCGGTCCCGTCGTGGCCGCCGTGCGCGCCGGGGAGCTGGACCCCGGCCGGGTGCGCCCGCTGGGCCCGATCGTCGCCGGCCTCGCCGCCGGGCGGCGGTCCGAGACCGACCTCGTCTTCTACAACAGCGTCGGCCTCGGCGTGCAGGACGCGGCGGCGGCGTCCGTCATCGTCGCCCGCGCCCGCGAGGCCGGCGCCGGGACGCTGGTGGAGCTCTGACCCCTCCGGGCCGCCGAGTACACTGGCCGTTCGATAGAGCGAACGTGAGTGGGCGAGCGGACGAGGAGCGGGAGCGTGGGGGCGTCAGGGGAATCGGTGCGGGACGTGCTGGCCGGCAACCTGCGCCGCGCGCGGCTGGAGCTCGGCCTGTCGCTGTCGGAGCTGTCCCGCCGGTCCAAGATCGGCAAGGCGACGCTGTCCCAGCTGGAGGCGGGCGCCGGGAACCCCACGATCGAGACCGTGTTCAGCCTCTCGCGCGCGCTGGAGGTCCCCATCTCCGACCTGCTCGACCACCAGGAGCCGTCCGGGCTCACGGTGGTGCGCGCGGCGGAGGTGGAGGTCCTGAGCGGGAAGGGCGTCGACCTGCGGCCGCTGCGCGGCATCGAGTCCGGCGGCGCCATGTTCGAGGTGTACGACCAGCAGTTCAGGGCCGGCCGCCGGCAGGACTCGCTCGGCCATGTGGGGATGGAGCACACGGTCGTGCAGTCCGGGCGGCTCGCCGTTCGGGTGGACGACCGGGACGTGGAACTCGGGCCGGGCGACTACGTCGGCTTCGACGCGCGCCTGCCGCACCGCTACACCGCGGTCGAGGGGCCCGTCCGGTCCGTCCTGCTGCTGCAGTACAGCGCTGACCAGCGGCTTCACGCCTCGCCCGGCACCCCGTCCCATCTGGCGGAAACCCCCTGAATCCGGAGCCGCCCGCGCGTTGACAGCGCGCGCGTGGCGCGCTTACTCTCGGAATCGTTCGGTTTAACGAACGGCAAACGGGAGGGTCGATGACGCGGGTCGTGGTGCTGGGCGCCGGGATCATCGGCGCGGCCTGTGCCCGCGAGCTGGCCCTGGCGGGCTGCGAGGTCGTCGTCGCCGACCGGGGCGGCCCCGCCGCCGGGACCACCGCCCACGGCGAGGGCAACATCCTGGTCTCCGACAAGGGGCCGGGCCCGGAGCTCGAACTGGCGCGGCTGTCGCGCGAGCTGTGGCCCGCCATCCTGGACGGCGACCCGAACGCGGGCGGCGTCGAATGGGACGCCAAGGGCGGCATCGTCGTCGCCACCACCCCGGCGGGCGCCGCGGCGCTGACGGAGTTCGCCGCAGCCCAGCGCGAGGCCGGGATCACCGCCGAGGACCTGGACGCCGCCGCCCTCGCCGCCGCCGAACCCCACCTGACGCGCGACTTCGCCAAGGCCGTCCACTACCCCGAGGACGCCCAGGTCCAGCCCGCCGGAGCCGCCGTCGCCCTGCTGGCCGCCGCCGTGCGCGCCGGCGCCGTCCTGCGCACCGGGTGCGAGGTCCTCGGCGCGGTCCGCAGCGGCGGCCGCCTCACCGGCGTCCGCACCTCCGGCGGGACGATCGAGGCCGACGCGGTCGTCAACGCGGCCGGGCCCTGGGCGGGGGAGGTCGCCGCGCGGCTCGGCGTCCGGCTCGGTGTCCGGCCCCGCCGCGGGGAGGTCCTGGTGACCGCGCCGATGCCGCCGACCGTCTTCCACAAGGTCTACGACGCGGACTACGTGGCCGCGGTCGGCAGCGGCGCCGGGGACCTGCAGGCGTCCGCCGTCGTCGAGTCCACCCGGGCGGGGACGATCCTCCTCGGCTCCTCGCGCCGCCGGGTCGGGTTCGACGACCGGATCCGCCCCGAGGTGCTGTCGGTCATCGCCGCCAAGGCGCTGCGGCTGTTCCCGTCGCTGGCCGGGGTGCCGGTGATGCGCGCCTACGGGGGGTTCCGCCCGTACGTCGACGACCACCTGCCCGTGATCGGCGCCGACCCGGACCTGGAGGGCCTCTGGCACGCCACCGGCCACGAGGGCGCCGGGATCGGCCTGTCCGCCGGGACCGCCGCCGTCCTGCGCGACCTCATGCTCGGCCGCGTCCCCGCGATCGACGCGGCGCCGTTCCGCGCGGACCGGCCCGCCGCCCAGTGCGAAGGAGAGACCCGATGAGCGCGCGACTCGTCCCCGCCGGCGCCGACCGGACCGGCCGCCGCCCCGACGTCCCGCTGCGGATCACCGTGGACGGCGAACCCGTGGACGGCGTCGCCGGCCAGACCCTCGCCGGAGTGCTGCTGGCCGCGGGCCGCCGCACCTGGCGGCGCGGGCCCTCCGGCGCCCCGCGCGGCGTGTTCTGCGGGATCGGCGCCTGCTTCGACTGCCTCCTCACCGTCAACGGCGTCCCCGACGTGCGGGCGTGCCGCCGCCGCGCCCGCGACGGCGACGCCGTCACGACCCAGTCCAGGGAGGCCAGGTGAGCAGGCACGTCGTGGTCGTCGGCGCCGGCCCGGCGGGGCTCGGCGCGGCGGCGGGCGCGCTGCGCGCCGGGGCGCGGGTCACGCTGCTCGACGCCGCCGAGGACCCCGGAGGCCAGTACCACCGGATGCCGCCCGCCGCCTTCGGCGCCGCCCGCCCCGGCCGCCTCCACCACGGGTGGCGCGGCTTCGAGCGGCTGCGCGACCGCGTGCTCGGCCACCCGCGCTGCGACTGGTGGCCCGAGAGCGCCGTCTGGTCCCTCGACCGCGCCGAGCAGGGGCCGCCGCACGTCCACGTGCTGCGAGGCGAGGCCGACGGCGCCGGACGGGAACGGCGCGTCCTGCGCCCGGACGCGCTGGTGCTGGCGCCGGGCGCCCACGACCGCGTCCTGCCCTTCCCGGGCTGGGAACTGCCCGGGGTCTACACCGCCGGGGCGGCGCAGGCACTGGCGAAGGGGGAGCGCCTGGTCGTCGGCGACCCCGTCCTGGTCGCCGGCTCTGGACCGTTCCTGCTCCCGGTCGCCGCGTCGCTGATTGAGGCCGGCGGCACCGTCCTCGAGGTGCTGGAGGCCAACCCGGCCGCCACCGTGGCGCGCGGCTGGGCCGCGCGCCCGTGGGAGCTGGCGCCGCAGGCGGGCAAGGCGGGGGAGCTGGCCGGGTACGCGGCGCTGCTGGCCCGGCACCGCGTCCCCTACCGGACGGGCCGCGCCGTGATCGAGGCCCGGGGCGACGGGCGCGTCGAAGAGGCGGTCACGGCGCGGCTCCGCCGCGACTGGTCGGTCGTGCCCGGCACCGAGCGCACCGTCGCGGTGGACGCCCTCTGCGTCACCCACGGCTTCAGTCCGCAGCTCGAACTGCCCGTCGCCGCCGGCTGCCGGCTGCGCGGCGGCGCCTTCGCCGACGTCGACGACGACCAGCGCACCAGCGTCGCCGGCGTCTACGCGGCCGGGGAGATCACCGGCATCGCCGGGGCTCCGGCCGCCCGCACCGAGGGGCTGCTCGCCGGCTGGGCCGCCGGGGGAGGGGACCCCGGCGACCGCGCGGCCGCCGCCCTGCGCCGGCGCCGCGACCGGGGGCGCGCGTTCGCCGGACGGCTCGCCGCCGCGCACCCCGTCGGCGCGGCGTGGCCCGGCTGGCTGCGCCC
>NZ_JBEUPA010000207.1:0-11644 GCF_040492065.1 Actinomadura sp. NPDC000929
CCACCAGATACGACAAGCTCTCCGTCCGCTACCAGGCAACCCTCGAGATCACCGCCATCAACGAATGGCTCCACCTACTTCGAAACACGGCCTAGATCCGGGATCAGTTCGGGGTCAGGGCCGTCTGGGAGTCGGCGGTGGCCGGGAGGCGCAGGGTCGTGGGCGCCGGGACGATCGGCAGCACGGTGAACAGGTGGTCGCCGCCCTTGCCGGTGGCGAGCATGCGGGACGCGTAGACGGGCGCGGAGCCGGGCCTCGGCGTGATCACCACGCCGAAGGAGGCGTCCGCTCCGCCGCCGGGCGCGGTGAGCTCGGTCTCCACGGTCCGTCCGGCGGGGATCTCGACCTGCCGGGGGGAGCCGGCGCCCTGCGCGTTCAGGGTCGTGACCTGGACGCTCGCCGCGCCGGACGGGGCGGTCAGGGACAGGGACGCGTCGAAGCGGTTGTCGGCGACGACGCCGGGCGACGACGCGCTGAGCGGCGGTGTGGCGGCGCCGTAGGCGACGTCGGCGCCCCGGTCGGCGGCGAAGCCCGCCAGGATCGGGCGGTCGGCGACGAGCCGGACGGCGGCGGCCCTGCCGGACAGGGCGCCGTCGAGGGGGACGGAGGTCACGGTCTTGCCGGGGGCGTCCAGGACGTCCTGGCCCTGCGGGGCGAACGCCCCGGCCGAGGTGATCACCTGGACCCTGATCCGGGCGTCGGCCTCGCCGGGGACCGCGACCAGCAGGCGGCGCCCGCCGGAGCCGCCCGGCACGCCGGGGACGAGGGCGGAGGCGGCGGGCGGGGCCGACCGCGGCAGCCACTCGACGCCCTTCTTCTTCCCGATCCGGACGCGCAGGGACGCGGCGACGCGGCCGCTGGTGGTGCGCACGCGCAGGGCGAGGTCGGCGGCGGTCTTCACGATGTCGCCGAGGCCTTCGGGCGACCCGCCGATCCTCACGACGCGGGTGGTGTAGGGCTCGACGGGCGTGCCGCGCCCCTCGGTGGTGTCGAGGGGGCCCTCGCCGGACAGGGCGGAGACGTCGACGGACGCGGGCTGCGCGTCGACGTTGGTCAGGTAGAGGTCGAGTTCGTCGGCGGCGACCGGCCCGGGGCCCAGGAACCACAGGTCGGTGCCGGGAGCGGCGCAGCGTGTCGCGGCGAGGCCGCGGTCGTCGCCGCCGTCCTCGTAGGCGGTCTGCTCCGCCTCCAGCCCGCCGGCGATGGGCCCCGTGGCGCGCAGGGTGGAGGAGTCGCCGCCCGGCTCGGTGTCCTTGCTCCAGCCCTGGCCGGGCGACGTCACGGACCCGAGCGGGGTTCCGCCCTTCGTCGGCGTCAGGTCGACGCGTCCTCCGCCGCTCTTCCGGGCGAGGGTCTGGACGGCGAGGCGGCCGCCCTCGTGTCCGGGGCAGACCGCCAGGGCGTGCGTGACGGGCGTCTCGCGGCCCTTCTCGGACGCCTCGCCCGGACGGGAGAACGTCGCGGCGCCGTAGAGGGCGGCGACGGCGACGAGCATGAGGGCGGCGATGGCGTAGCGCATGCCGAGGAGGCGCAGGACCTTGTCCATCAGGACACCTCCTCCGTGCTGGGCTCCTCCACCGGCTCCGGCGCCTGGGGAGGCTCCGGCGGCTTCGCGGGCTCCGCGGGCTCGGCGGGCGGCAGTGCGCGCTGGGCGCGGGCTCTGGGCGCGCGGCGCCGTCCGCGCCGTCCACGACGGCGGCGCTCCCGCTCCCCGGCGGGCGTCAGCGTGTCGGTCTGCGCGCCCGGCAGCGCCAGGACGGCCACGAGCAGGACGGCGATCCCCTGGACGGCGACCCAGATGTGCCGCGTCGTCATCGACCGGGTCAGGTCGAACTCGCCTCCTGCGGTGGGGATGTCGTATCCCTGCGCCCAGCCGTCCACCGTTCGCGCCTTGACGTCGCGGCCGTTGAGAGCGGCCCGCCACCCGCCGTCGGCGGGCTCGGCCAGGAGGAGCGTGCGCGGGCCTGTGCCAGGCGGGATCTGAACGCGCGCGTCGACGCGTCCGGCGGGCAGGGGCGTGACGGTCGAGCCTTGCAGGAGCATCATCCGGGCGGACGTCGCCTGGAGCCGCCACACCGCGAACGTGCCCGTGCGGCTGAGGCGCGTCAGTTCTGGCGACGCGTCCAGGACCTTGGTGAGCGGGTCCTTCGCGGGGTGCGGCACCAGCAGGTACTGGACGCCCATCCGCGTCAGCGCGGGCCCGTCGTCGCCCTCGCGGCCGGCGGCCAGACCGGCGACGAGGTC
This sequence comes from Actinomadura sp. NPDC000929, assembly GCF_040492065.1. NCBI lineage: Bacteria > Bacillati > Actinomycetota > Actinomycetes > Streptosporangiales > Thermomonosporaceae > Actinomadura > Actinomadura sp. NPDC000929. Next base: position 2,245 of record NZ_JBEUPA010000207.1, read on the forward strand.
GTCCATGCGGTCATGGGCCCGGCCCTTGACGGTGACCTCCGCTTCGCCCAGACGGGGCCGCGCGCCCCTGAGCACCGTGTAGGAGACCCGTCCGGTCGGCTCCTGATGCAGGACGAGCGTCCGGACGCCACCCGTCCCCTGGACGAACTGGGGAACCGTGTCGGGGTCGACTCTCCCGAGCGGGCCGGCCGCGCCGCCGGCCACCCAGAACGCGGCCGCGAGGACGGGGGCAGTGAGCGCGGCGACCAGCACGGCCGCCCCGCCGGCCTTGTAGATCAGGTGGCTTCCTGCGAGGACCTCGGTGGCGCGCTGGACGGCGGCGGTCGCGGCGAGCAGTACCCCGGCGCCCGCGAACAGCAGCGCCAGACCCGGCCACACCGGCGCCTCGTCCGCCCCCTTGGTGACGGTGGCGGCGCTGGTCAGCACCGCGACGAGCAGCCCGAAGACGGCCAGCAGCCAGCCGGCGAGGACGTGGCCCCGGCGGCCGCGGAGCGGCAGCGCGCACACGGCGACCGCGAGCAGCCCGGCGAGCGCCCACCGCGCGGGCGTGCCCGGCCCGCCCGGGTCGAGCGCCAGCAGGTCGGCCGGGGCGGCGGGGGCGAACCGCCGGTGCAGCCCCGCCTCCGTCAGGAAGCGGGACGGGTGGAGCAGCAGGCCGGCGGTCCACGGCAGCGTCAGCAGCGGCGGCACGCCGAGCGCGATGGCCAGGCCGCGCAGGCCCTGGCGCCCCGGCCGGTCCAGCAGCGCCCGCACCATCCCGGCGGCCAGCAGGGCGATCGGCCAGACCAGCGGCACGAAGGACATCGCGACGGTGAGGAGCAGCGCGACCGTCCAGGCGGCCCGGCCCGCGCGCTTGCGGCGCGTCCGGGCGTCCATCCCGGCGGCCTGCGACCGGGGGAAGCCGTAGAAGCGGGCCGCGTGCACGGCGATCAGCGGCAGGAGGACGAGGACGACGCAGGTCCCGATCCGCCCGCCCGCGACGGCGCCGGTCGCGGCGGGGAGCAGCGCGTAGACGGCGGCGAACCAGGCGCGGACGGCCGACACCGGGACGCGGCGGCCGGTCGCGCGGGCGCGCCGCCCCGTCCGCGGCGCCTCCACCACCAGCAGCCGCGACGCGCGGTAGGCGGCGAGCCCGGCCAGCGGGACGCTGCCGAGCAGCAGGACCGACACCGCGAGCCATGGCTTGCCGAACGCCGCGGTGGACAGCACGGCCAGAACCCCGACGTAAGGGGGGCTGCCCGCGTCGGTGCCGAGCCCCACCGGATGCCAGCCGGACAGGTACTGCGCCCACAGGTCGCTCGCACCGCCCCACGCGGGGACGAGCGCGCCGCCGCCGAGCCGTCCGGCGGCCGTCGGCAGGGAGCGTTCGGCCGCGACCGCGACGGCGGTCAGGCCGAGCAGGAGCAGCACGCCGGGACGGGCGAGGAACCGGCGGATCGGGCCGGGCTCGTCGGCCGTGAGGTCGTCGTCCCGGTCCTCGCGTTCGCGCTCGTGGACGGCGAAGTACTCCGAGACCGCCTCGCCGGCCCGGCGCAGCACGACCCAGCGGGTCCGGAACCGCCGGACGCTGCGCCGCGCGCGCGTGCGGCCCTCGGCGCGAGCGGCCCGCGCCCGCCGGAGCCGTCCGGGCGAGCGCAGCACGTCGCCGAGCGCGCGCAGCTCCTCGCGGGCCATGCCCGGCCGTTTGGTCGCCACCAGGACGAGGGCGTGCGCGAGCGACGCCCACACGTTGCGGACGAGGGCCCGCGCCATCGCCCCGAGCGGCTGGTTGGCGAGCAGCGTGAGCAGCGCGTTGCGGCGGTCGCGGCGGGCGGGGTGCTCGGCGGTCATGCCGATCTCGCGGAGCCCGCGCCGGGACGCCTCGGCGTGGTAGACGACGGCGTCGCTCGCGGTGACGACCCGGTGCCCGGCGGCGTGGACCCGCCAGCAGAAGTCGAGGTCGTCGCGGAAGATGCCGTACTCGACGTCGAAGCCGCCCAGCTTCTCCCACACGTCGCGGCGGACCAGCATCCCGGCGCTGCCGACCGACAGGACGTCGCGGACGCCGTCGTGCTGGCCCTGGTCGAACTCGCGCCGGTCGAGGCCGGTGTGGCGGCGCCCGGCGGCGTCGACGGTGACGCCGAGCTCGCGCAGGACGCGCCGGTCGTCCCAGTCGCGGACCTTGGGGCCGAGGACCGCCACGTTGGGGTCGGCGTCGGCCGTCCGCAGCAGCCGGTCGAGCGCGTCGCGGTCGGGCGCGCAGTCGTCGTGCAGCAGCCAGATCCATTCGGTGCGGGGCTTGGGCGGCCCCTGGGCCTGGTCGGCGTGGTGGGCGGGGGCGGACTCGTCCTCCGGGACGGGCGCGGACGCGGCGTCCTGCCGCAGCGCCTCGGCGACGGCCTCGCCGTAGCCGGTGGTGCGGGGCAGCGTGAGGACCGCGTCCTCGCCGACGACCTCCGCGAGGACGGCGGGGCCGCGGTCGGCGCTCCCGGTGTCGACGGTCACGAGGCGCTGCACGGGGCGCGACTGCGTGAGCAGCGCCTTCAGCGCCTCCGGCAGCCACCGCGCGCCGTCGTGCGCGACGAGGACTGCGGTGACGACATGGCGATCGAGGGTGGGGGCCAAGGGTCGCTCGATCTGTGGGACGGACGGTGTCGGTGCCGGTCGGACGGGCCGTGCGCGGCGTGCACGCGGTCCCGGACGGACAGCAGCCGTGCCGGCCCTGGGGCCGACACGGCTGATAACTGTACGCGTGGCCGCGCCGGGCACGCTCCGGATCCACCGATCCGGGACGCGGCCCGCGAGTCAGACGGCCTGCCGCTTCAGCTTCCGGCGTTCCCGCTCGGAGAGCCCTCCCCAGATGCCGAACCGCTCGTCGTGCTGCAGCGCGTACTCAAGGCACTCCGTACGCACCTCGCATGCCCGGCACACCTTCTTGGCCTCGCGAGTGGAGCCGCCCTTCTCCGGAAAAAAAGCCTCCGGGTCCGTCTGCGCGCACAGGGCGCGCTCCTGCCAGCCCAACTCTTCGCCGTCTGTGCCGTGCGCCAGCGGGATGACCACCTCGCTCACAGCGCACCTCCCTGCCCGTGGAACCCCCTGGTCAATGCCCTCCCACGAGTTCCTTCCCCCGAGACGGCATTGAAACTACACCGACGAAATTACACGCGTGTAGCAGTGGCCCCGTCAAGCCGGAAGACATTCCCGGGCGACATAGCGGGTTTTGCCGGGATGTGAATGCCGACCTTTGGATGAAGATCAGTTAATCGGGCGGTCACCGCCGGGACGGCGGCCTCACTGCGGGGGCGGGGGGCGGTTGTCCCGGTACCAGTCGCCGCCCTCCTGGTCGCCCGCGGGCGGCGCGGGCTGCGTGCCCTGCGGGTCCTGGCCGGAGCCTCCGCCGCCGCCGTAGGCACGGGTCCACTCGCCCATGTCCTCCTCCTCGGCGGGCGGCTGGCCCTGCTGGCCGCCCTGCTGGCCGCCCTGGTAGCCGCCCTGCTGCCCGTACTGCTGGTACTCCTGCGGCTGGCCGTACTGCTGCTCGTAGCCGGGCTGGCCCTGCTGGCCGGGCTGGCCGTACTGCTGCTGTCCGTACTGCTGCTGGCCGTACCCCTGGGCGGGCTGCTGCGGCTGCCCTTCGCCGTACTGCTGGTACTGCTGGTACTGCTGCTGGCCGTACTGCTGGTCGTAGCCGGGCTGGGCGGGCTGGCCGGGCTGCTGCCCGTACTGCTGCTGGCCCGGCTGGCCCTGCTGGTAGCCGAAGTCGGGGTAGCCGCCCTGCTGCTGCATCTGCGGCTGCGGACGGGGCGGCTGCATCCCCTTGAAGACCGTGAAGGCGAACCAGCCGCCGACGCCGACCACGGCCAGGTCGCCGGCGCCGACCAGGAAGGTCGTGAGCTTGGTCACCGCGCCCGCGTAGTCCGAGTCGGCGAGCATCCCGCTCAGCCACGAGATCACGCCGAACAGCCCGATGCCGCCGAGGACGCCGAGCGCGCCCATGGTGATCGTCCGGGCCTGCGGGGTCGGGGTCGCGCCCCAGGTCGTCAGCATGATCGCCAGGACGACGAGGCCGACCATCGCGACCTGCAGGAAGGTCCCGTCGTTGGTCTGGCCGAGGGCGCGCAGCGTGAAGCTGCCGTCGCCGCCGAGAAGCGAGATGATGCCCGCGAGAAGGTGGACGCCCGCCGCGGCGAGCAGGACCCAGGCGGCCGGTTCGCGCAGGCGCTGGACGGCTTCCTTGTTCACGGTGGCATCTCCAGACTCGGGGCCGGGTGTTCTCCGATAGCACGCAAAGCTTTGCATAGTGTCGCCCGGAGCGGCGACCCCTCTGCTCTCCTCGGGGATCACCGTAGGGTTGAGGTCATGAAGATCGTGGCGTTGGCGGGCGGGATCGGCGGCGCCCGTTTCCTGCGCGGGCTCCTGGCGGCCGCCCCGGAGGCGGAGATCACCGTCATCGGCAACACCGGGGACGACATCTCCCTGTTCGGGCTGCGGGTCTGCCCCGACCTGGACACCGTGATGTACACGCTCGGCGGCGGCATCAACGAGGAGCAGGGCTGGGGACGGGCGGAGGAGACCTTCACCGTCAAGGAGGAACTGGCCGCCTACGGGGTGGGGCCGGGCTGGTTCGGGCTCGGCGACCGCGATTTCGCGACGCACATCGTCCGGACGCAGATGCTGGCGGCCGGCTACCGGCTGTCCGCGGTGACCGAGGCGCTGTGCGACCGGTGGCGCCCGGGGGTGCGGCTGCTGCCGATGACCGACGACCAGGTCGAGACGCACGTGGTGGTCGAGGACGAGCAGGGGCGGCGCGCGATCCACTTCCAGGAGTGGTGGGTGCGGATGCGCGCCTCGGTCCCGGCGCTGTCGATCGCCGCGGTGGGCGCCGCGGAGTCCGCGCCGGCGCCGGGCGTGCTGGCGGCGATCGAGGCGGCCGACGTGGTGCTGTTCCCGCCGTCCAATCCGGTGGTGAGCATCGGGACGATCCTGGCGGTCCCCGGCATCCGGGACGCGGTCGCGGCCAAGACCGTGGTGGGCGTGTCGCCCATCGTCGGCGGGGCCCCCGTGCGCGGGATGGCCGACGCGTGCCTGACCGCGATCGGGGTGGAGACGTCGGCGCGCGCGGTCGCCGAGCACTACGGCCTCGGGCTGCTGGACGGCTGGCTCGTGGACGAGGCCGACGCGGACGTGCGGGTGGAGGGCATCGACGTGCGCTCCCGGCCGCTGCTGATGCGCGACGCCGAGTCGACCGCCGCGATCGCGCGGGCGGCCCTGGACCTGGCGGTGGAGCTGAAGCGGGCGGGGGTCGCCGAATGAGCGCGGAGCCGGGCGGAGCGGGCCGGGAAACCGTCCCCGCGCAGAGCATCGAGGTCTTCGGCGTGCCGGGGATGCCGGAGGTCGCCGAGGGGGCCGACATCGCCGCGCTGATCCCGGACGGGACGGTCGAGGACGGCGACGTGCTCGTCGTCACCTCCAAGATCGTCAGCAAGGCGGAGGGGCGGGTCCTGGTCGCCGCCGACCGGGAGAAGGCCATCGACGCCGAGACCGTGCGGGTGGTGGCGCGGCGGACGCACGCGCGCGGGGAGACCCGGATCGTGGAGACGCGGCAGGGGCTGGTGCTGGCCGCGGCCGGGGTCGACGCCTCCAACACCCGGCCCGGCACGGTGCTGCTGCTGCCCGAGGACCCGGACGCCTCGGCCCGGCGCCTCCGCGCCGGGGTGCGGGAGCGGACCGGCGCCGACGTGGCCGTGATCGTGTCGGACACGCTCGGCCGGCCCTGGCGCAACGGCCTGACGGACGCGGCGATCGGCGTCGCCGGCCTGGCCCCGCTCAGCGACCTGCGCGGGCGCGACGACGCCTACGGCAACCGCCTGGAGGCCACGATCACGGCGGTCGCCGACGAGATCGCGGCGGCCGGCGAGCTGGTCAAGGGCAAGCTGGAGGGCGTGCCGATCGCGGTCGTGCGCGGGCTCTCCGGCCTGGTCACCCCGGAGGACGGGCCGGGCGCGCGGGCGCTGGTGCGCCCGCCGGAGGAGGACATGTTCCGGTTCGGATCGGCGGACGTGCTGGGCGCGCGGCGCACGATCCGCGAGTTCACCGCCGAGCCGGTGGACCCGGCGGCGGTGCGGCGGGCGGTCGGGGCCGCGATCACCGCGCCGGCCCCGCACCACACCACGCCGTGGCGGTTCGTCCTGCTGGAGTCGGCGGAGTCGCGGACGCGGCTGCTGGACGCGATGCGCGACGCGTGGGAGGCCGACCTGCGCCGCGACGGCTTCTCCGACGCGTCGGTCGCCAAGCGGCTGCGGCGCGGCGAGGTGCTGCGCCGGGCCCCCTACCTCGTCGTCCCGTGCCTGGTCATGGACGGGTCGCACGACTATCCGGACGAGCGGCGGTCGCGCGCCGAGCGCGAGATGTTCGTGGTGGCGGCCGGGGCCGGCGTGGAGAACCTGCTGGTCGCGCTGGCCGTGGAGGGGCTCGGCTCGTGCTGGGTGTCGAGCACGATGTTCTGCCGCGACGTGGTGCGCGACGTCCTCGACCTGCCGGACGAATGGGACCCGATGGGCGCCGTCGGGGTGGGCCACGCGGCCGCGCCCCCGCGCGAGCGGCCGCCGCGCGCCCCGGACGCCTTCATCGAGGTCAGATGAGGGGAACGTCAGGTAAGCGGAACAGAGTGAACGCGCGGGAATAGATCCGGGCGGGCCCCGGCTTCTACGGCCGGGGCCATTCCTTTTGTCCGTTCTTTCGGACCCCGGCGCGGCGCGGAATATGACGATTGGCATAGAGTGCCCGCATGGACGCCACGAGCTCCGCTCTTCGCCGGGCCCTGGCCCGCGCGCGCGACGGCAAGACACTGGACCGATCCGAGGCCGCCACACTGCTGCAGGCGCGGGGTGCGCGGCTCGACGACCTGCTCGCCCACGCGGCGCGCACCCGGGACGCCGGCCTGGAGGCCGCGGGCCGTCCCGGCGTCATCACCTACAGCCGCAAGGTCTTCATCCCGCTGACCCGGCTCTGCCGGGACCGCTGCGGGTACTGCACGTTCGCGACCGTCCCCCACCGGCTCGACTCGCCCTACCTCAGCCCCGACGAGGTGCTGGAGATCGCGCGGCGCGGAGCGGAGATGGGCTGCAAGGAGGCCCTGTTCACGCTCGGGGACCGTCCCGAGGACCGGTGGCGCCCGGCCCGCGAGTGGCTGGACGCGCACGGCTACGACGACACGCTCTCGTATGTACGCGCGATGGCGATCCGGGTGCTGGAGGAGACCGGTCTGCTGCCGCACCTGAACCCCGGGGTGCTGACCTGGCGCGACTTCCAGCGGCTCAAGCCGGTCGCGCCGTCCATGGGGATGATGCTGGAGACGACCGCGACGCGGCTGTTCAGCGAGCGCGGCGGCCCCCACTTCGGGTCGCCGGACAAGGACCCGGCCGTCCGGCTGCGGGTGCTGGAGGACGCGGGCCGCACGAACGTGCCGTTCACGACCGGCATCCTCATCGGGATCGGCGAGACGGTCGAGGAGCGCGCGGACGCGATCTTCGAGATCCGGCGGACGATGCGCGAGTACGGGGCGATCCAGGAGGTGATCGTCCAGAACTTCCGCGCCAAGCCCGACACCAGGATGCGCGACACTCCGGACGCCGAACTGGAGGAGCTCGCCGCGACGATCGCGGTGACGCGCCTCGTCCTCGGCCCGAAGGCGCGTGTGCAGGCGCCGCCGAACCTGGTCGCCGAGCAGTACGCGCTGATGCTGCGCGCCGGGATCGACGACTGGGGCGGGGTGTCGCCGCTGACGCCCGACCACGTGAACCCGGAGCGGCCGTGGCCGCAGATCGACGAGCTGGCCGCCAGGACCGCCGGGGCGGGCTTCGAGCTGCGCGAGCGGCTCACGATCTACCCCGAGTACGTGCGGCGCGGCGAGCCCTGGCTGGACCCGCGCCTCACCGCGCACGTCGCCGCGCTCGCCGACCCCGCGACGGGGCTGGCGCGGGAGGGCGCCGTCCCCGAGGGGCGTCCCTGGCAGGAGCCCGACGGCGGGTTCGCGGCGTTCGGCCGGACCGACCTGCACACCGAGATCGACACGACGGGCCGCACCGCGGACCGGCGCGACGACTTCGACGAGGTGTACGGCGACTGGGACGCCCTGCGCGACCGCATGGCCGCGCCCCAGCGGTTCGACGCGGACGTCAAGACCGCTTTGGCGCGCGCGGAACGCGACCCCGCCGGCCTGTCCGACGACGAGGCGCTGGCCCTCCTGCACGCCGAGGGCCCCGAACTGGACGCGCTCGCCGCGCTGGCGGACGGCCTGCGGCGCGACGCCGTCGGCGACGAGGTCACCTACGTCGTCACCCGGAACATCAACTTCACCAACGTCTGCTACACCGGCTGCCGGTTCTGCGCGTTCGCGCAGCGCCGCACGGACGCCGACGCCTACACGCTGTCCCTGGAGCAGGTCGGGGACCGCGTGGACGAGGCGTGGGAGGCGGGCGCCACCGAGGTCTGCATGCAGGGCGGCATCCACCCGGACCTGCCCGGGACCGCGTACTTCGACCTCGCCCGCGAGGTGAAGCGCCGCGCGCCCGGCATCCACCTGCACTCCTACAGCCCGATGGAGGTCGTGAACGGCGCGTCCCGGACGGACCTGTCGATCCGGGAGTGGCTGGAGGCCGCGAAGGAGGCGGGCGTCGACTCGCTGCCCGGGACGGCCGCCGAGATCCTCGACGACGACGTCCGGTGGGTGCTGACCAAGGGGAAGCTCCCCACGGACCAGTGGGTCGAGGTCGTCACGACCGCGCACGAGATCGGCATCCCGACGACGTCCACCATGATGTACGGGCACGTGGACACCCCCGCGCACTGGGTCGCGCACATCAAGCTGCTGCGGTCCCTCCAGGAGCGGACGGGCGGGTTCAGCGAGTTCGTGCTGCTTCCGTTCGTCCACCACAACTCGCCCATCTACCTCGCGGGGCTGGCGCGGCCGGGGCCGACCGCGCGGGAGAACGTCGCCGTCCACGCCCTGGCGCGCATCCTGCTGCACGGCGCGATCCCCAACATCCAGACGTCCTGGGTGAAGCTCGGGGACGAACTGTGCACGCGCGTCCTCCAGGGAGGGGTGAACGACCTCGGCGGGACCCTCATGGAGGAGACCATCAGCCGGATGGCCGGCTCGGAGAACGGATCGTTCAAGCCCATCAGCGAGCTGGAGGCGATCGCGGCGCGCGCGGGCCGCCCCGCCCGGCAGCGCACCACCCTGTACGGGGACGTTCCCGCCGAGCGCCTGGAGGCGTCCCGCCGCACGGACGGCATCGGGCATTTCGGACGGCAGGCCCTCACCCTGACGCCGGTGTCCCGGCCCGTGTGAGCGTCGCCGTTCGTCCAGTCGGGCAAGCCGGTCGCTTCGATCTGCCACGGCCCGTGGAACTTCGTCGAG
>NZ_JBEUPA010000208.1:0-11640 GCF_040492065.1 Actinomadura sp. NPDC000929
GACGGACGCCGCCGCCCCGCCGCACCGGGGCGCGCCGGGAACGCCCCGCCCCGCCGCCACCGCGGACGCCCTACGACGACGCCCCCTACGAGGACGCCCAGTACAGCGGCGCCCAGTACGGGGACGCGCAGTACGGCGACCCCCAATACGGGGACGCTCCGTATGAGGACGCCGTCCAGGACGACGCGTTCGCGGCGGAGGACGCCCGCGCCGCCCTCCCGCCGGAGGGTCGTCCCGGCGGCCAGGCCCGTTCCAGGCGGCCGGAGAAACGCGGCAAGACCGGCCGTAAGGCCGATGGCAAGACCGGCCGCCGGGCCGACGGCGAGGCCGGCCGCAAGGCCGAGCGCGGGCAGGCGAAGAACGCGGGCAGGCCCCCGGGGCGTCCCGCCGCGCCGGACCGCCGGCAGGCCGCGCCACGGGGCGCGGGCAAGCCGAACCCGAAGCTGTACTTCGGCGCGGCGGCCGTGCTGGGCGTGCTGATGCTGCTGGGCGTCGGCGCCGTCGTCCTGAGCGGCGGTGGCGACTCCGGCGCCAAGACCCGGGACGCGGGCGGCGCGCCGATCGGACGGCCCGCCGGGACGGGCCCGTCGCCGACCTCCTACTCCAATTCGCCGTCCAGCTCCGCCTATGCCGGGATCGCGAACCGCAGTGCCGATCCCCAGCCCCTCACCGAGGGCGAGGCGTTCCCGTCCTCGGCGGCGAAGCTGCCCCTTCCGGACGGGAAGGTCTCGGTGAAGCTGCGCGCCAAGCGGCTCGACGGCGACTGCGCCGCGGCCGTGTGGGGCGGGTCCGTCGGCGAGGAGCTGGCCAAGGGCGGCTGCACGCAGGCGGCGCGCGGGATCTACTCCGACACCGAGCACGGCTACGCGCTGGCCGTCGTCGTGTTCAACCTCGCCGGGTCGGCGGACGCCGACCGCTTCGTGGCCAGGCTGGAGACCACGATCGGCGCGGGTTTCGTCCGGCCGCTGGAGGCGCCCGCGCCGCTGGACCGGTTCGGACGGGGCTTCGGGATGGCGCGGGGCCTCGCGATGGGGCACTTCGCGGTGGTGTCGTGGGCGCAGCGCCTGGACGGCAAGGGCGACGAGAAGGACGAGACCCTGCTGTCGCTGCTGATCGAGGGCGGCAAGGCCCCTGCGGTGCTCGTCCGCGCGGCCCGCGGGACCGGCTGAGCCCGTCCCGCGGCCCGAGGTCCGCCCGGGGTTTGGGGAAGGGCGCTTTTCGGTAGGTCTTCGGCGGAGCGCCGTAAACATCGCGTACCGGTGATGAGCCTCACCGAGGTCACGGCGTTCGGCTTCCGGGCCCAGCCGGTAGCCTGGTCTAAACCAATCCGAGATGACGCGCGCCCGATCGCCACGAAGAAGTTTCGCGATCTGGTGCAGTCGGGCATGATCCCGGCAGTGATGTAATGTCATCTCACCGCAGCAGGGCCAACGTCGTCCCGTGCCGCACTGACATCGAAGCAGTGACACGACGACGGGAGGGTTGATGGCTGCTGCTGCCCTCACACCTGATGGCCGTGCACCGGGCCGCCCCCAGCCGCAAGGCCTGTACGACCCGGCCAACGAGCATGACGCCTGCGGCGTCGGCATGGTCGCCGACCTGCACGGACGCAAGAGCCACGACATCGTCCAGAACGCCCTGGACGTCCTGAAGAACCTGGACCACCGAGGGGCCGTCGGCGCGGAGCCGGACGACGGCGACGGCGTCGGCATCCTCGTCCAGATCCCGGACGCGTTCTTCCGCGAGGTCTGCGACTTCCCGCTCCCCGCGGCCGGCGGCTACGCGGCCGGCATCGCGTTCCTCCCCGCGGACGGCGACGAGCGCACCGCCGCGGTCGCCCACGTCGAGACGCTGTGCGTGGAGGAGGGCCTGACGGTCCTCGGCTGGCGCGAGCTCCCGCACGACCCGCGTTTCACGGGCCCGGCCGCCCGCCGGGTGATGCCGCACTTCGCGCAGCTGTTCGTCGCCCCCGCGGACGGCGGCCCGCACGAGGGCAGGACCGGCCTGGAGCTGGACCGCGCCGTGTTCTGCATGCGCGAGCGCGCCGAGCAGGACGTGCGGGTCTACTTCCCGAGCCTGTCCAGCCGCACGATCGTCTACAAGGGGATGCTGACGACCCCGCAGCTGGAGCCGTTCTTCCCCGACCTGTCGGACCGCCGCTTCACCAGCGCGATCGCGCTGGTCCACTCGCGGTTCTCGACGAACACCTTCCCGGCCTGGGAGCTGGCGCACCCGTACCGGTTCATCGCCCACAACGGCGAGATCAACACCGTGAAGGGCAACCGGAACTGGATGCGGGCCCGCGAGGCGCTGCTGAAGTCCGACCTGCTGCCCGGCGACATCTCCCGGATCTTCCCGGTGATCGACATCGAGGCGTCCGACACCGCGTCGTTCGACGAGTGCCTGGAGCTGCTGCACCTGGGCGGCCGGTCGCTGCCGCACGCGGTGCTGATGATGATCCCGGAGGCGTGGGAGAACCACACCGAGATGGACGCCGAGCGGCGGGCGTTCTACGAGTTCCACTCCACCCTGATGGAGGCGTGGGACGGCCCCGCCAGCGTCAGCTTCACCGACGGCACCGTCGTCGGCGCCGTCCTGGACCGCAACGGGCTGCGCCCGGGCCGGTACTGGGTGACCGACGACGGCCTGGTCGTGCTGGCCAGCGAGGCCGGCGTGCTCGACATCCCCGCCGCCAAGGTCGTCCGCAAGGGCCGCCTGCAGCCCGGCAAGATCTTCCTCGTCGACACCGCCGCCGGGCGGATCGTCGAGGACGACGAGGTCAAGGCCGAACTGGCCGCCGAGCACCCGTACGGGGAGTGGCTGCACGAGGGCCTGGTCCGGTTCGAGGAGCTGCCGCAGCGCGAGCGGGAGATCCCGACCCACGAGACGCTGGTCCGGCGGCAGCAGACGTTCGGCTACACGCTCGAAGAGCAGCGGATCATCCTGACGCCGATGGCGCGGACGGGCGCGGAGCCGATCGGGTCGATGGGCACCGACACCCCGATCGCGGTGCTCTCCGAGCGCCCGCGGCTGCTGTTCGACTACTTCAAGCAGCTGTTCGCGCAGGTCACGAACCCGCCGCTGGACGCGATCCGCGAGGAGCTCGTCACCTCGCTGCAGTCCACGCTCGGCCCGGAGGGCAACCTGCTGGACCCCGGCCCGGACTCGTGCCGGCGCCTGGTGCTGCCCACCCCGATCCTGGACAACGACGAACTGTCCAAGATCATCCACATCGACGACGAGGGGTCGCTGCCGCACCTGGCCGCGCACGTCGTGCAGGGCCTGTACGACGTCGCCGGCGGGGGAAAGGCCCTGCAGGCGCGCCTGGAGGAGATCAACTCCGAGGTCAGCCGGGCCATCGAGGCCGGCGCGCGGATCATCGTGCTGTCGGACCGCGGCGCCGACTCGGCCCGCGCCGCGATCCCGTCGCTGCTGCTGACCGGCGCCGTGCACCACCACCTGATCCGGGAGAAGACCCGCACCCAGGTCGGCCTGGTGATCGAGACGGGCGAGGCCCGCGAGTGCCACCACATGGCGCTGCTCATCGGGTACGGCGCGTCCGCGATCAACCCGTACCTGGCGATCGAGACCGTCGAGGACCTCGTGCGCGGCGGCGTGATCGAGGGGACGGACCCGGCCAAGGCCGGCCGGAACCTGGTGAAGGCCTACGGCAAGGGCGTCCTGAAGATCATGTCGAAGATGGGCGTGTCGACGGTCGCGTCCTACACCGGCGCGCAGATCTTCGAGGCGATCGGGCTCGGCGCGGACGTGGTGGCGCGGTGCTTCACCGGCACCACCTCGCGGCTCGGCGGCGTCGGCTTCGACGTGCTGGCCCGCGAGGTCGCCGAGCGGCACGCGCGCGCGTACCCGCCGCGCGGCAACGACCTGGCGCACCGCACCCTGGAGGTCGGCGGCGAGTACCAGTGGCGCCGCGAGGGCGAGCCGCACCTGTTCAACCCGGACACGGTGTTCAAGCTCCAGCACGCCACCCGCACCCGCCGCTACGAGATCTTCAAGGAGTACACCTCCAAGGTCGACTCGCAGGCCGAGAAGCTGATGACGCTCCGCGGGCTGTTCCGGCTCCGCGAGGGCGAGCGCGAGCCGGTGCCGATCGAGGAGGTCGAGCCGGTATCGGAGATCGTCAAGCGGTTCTCCACCGGCGCGATGTCCTACGGCTCCATCTCGGCCGAGGCGCACGAGACCCTCGCGATCGCGATGAACCGCCTCGGCGGCAAGTCCAACACCGGCGAGGGCGGCGAGGACCCGGCGCGCTTCGTCCCGGACGAGAACGGCGACCTGCGGCGCAGCGCGATCAAGCAGGTGGCCTCCGGCCGGTTCGGCGTGACCTCGGAGTACCTCACCAACGCCGACGACATCCAGATCAAGATGGCGCAGGGCGCCAAGCCCGGCGAGGGCGGCCAGCTGCCCGGCCACAAGGTCTACCCGTGGATCGCCAAGACGCGGCACTCCACCCCGGGCGTCGGCCTCATCTCGCCGCCGCCGCACCACGACATCTACTCGATCGAGGACCTGGCGCAGCTCATCCACGACCTGAAGAACGCCAACCCGGCGGCGCGCGTGCACGTCAAGCTCGTCTCCGAGGTCGGCGTCGGCACGGTCGCGGCCGGGGTGTCCAAGGCCCACGCCGACGTGGTGCTCATCTCGGGGCACGACGGCGGGACGGGCGCGTCCCCGCTGACGTCGCTCAAGCACGCGGGCGCGCCGTGGGAGCTCGGCCTCGCCGAAACCCAGCAGACGCTGCTGCTGAACGGGCTGCGCGACCGCATCGTCGTGCAGACCGACGGGCAGATGAAGACCGGCCGCGACGTGGTCGTCGCGGCGCTGCTCGGCGCGGAGGAGTACGGTTTCGCGACCGCGCCGCTGGTGGTGTCGGGCTGCATCATGATGCGGGTCTGCCACCTGGACACCTGCCCGGTCGGCGTCGCCACCCAGAACCCCGTGCTGCGGCAGCGGTTCTCCGGCAAGCCCGAGTTCGTGGTGAACTTCTTCGAGTTCGTCGCCGAGGAGGTCCGCGAGTACCTGGCGGCCCTCGGGTTCCGGTCGCTGGACGAGGCGATCGGCCGCGTCGAGATGATCGACACCCGCGAGGCGGTCGAGCACTGGAAGGCCGCCGGCCTCGACCTGGCGCCGATCCTGCACGTCCCGGCGCTGGCGGAGGGCGCGGCCCTGCACCGGACGGTCGAGCAGGACCACGGGCTGGAGAAGGCCCTGGACAACACGCTGATCCAGCTCGCCGAGGGCGCGATCTCCTTCGGCGACCCGGTGCGGCTGGAACTGCCGATCCGCAACGTCAACCGGACGGTCGGGACCATGCTCGGCCACGAGGTGACCAAGAAGTGGGGCGGCGGCGGGCTGCCCGACGACACCATCGACGTCACCTTCACCGGTTCGGCGGGCAACTCCTTCGGCGCGTTCATGCCGCGCGGCGTCACCCTGCGGCTCGTCGGCGACGCCAACGACTACGTCGGCAAGGGCCTGTCCGGCGGGCGGGTGACGCTGCGTCCTGCGCGGGACGCGGCCTTCGCCGCCGAGGAGCAGATCATCGGCGGCAACGTGATCCTGTACGGGGCCACGTCCGGCGAGCTGTTCGCCCGCGGGGTCGTCGGCGAGCGGTTCTGCGTCCGCAACTCCGGCGCCACCGCCGTCGTCGAGGGCGTCGGCGACCACGCCTGCGAGTACATGACCGGGGGCCGCGCGGTGATCCTCGGCCGGACGGGGCGCAACCTCGCGGCCGGCATGTCCGGCGGCATCGCCTACGTCCTGGACCTGGTGCCCGAGCGGGTCAACGGCGAGATGGTCGACCTGGTGCCGCTGGACGCCGCGGACGTCGAGTCCGTCCGGGCGCTGACCGAGCGGCACCTGGCCGAGACCGGCTCGGCGGTGGCGCGGCGGCTGCTGGAGGACTGGGACGCCGCCGCCGCCCGCTTCACCAAGATCATGCCGCGCGACTACCGGCGGGTCCTGGACGCGATGGCCCAGGCCGAGGCAGAGGGACGCGACGTCGACGAGGCCGTCATGGCCGCGGCGCAGAGCTGAGAGAGGGGGACTTCCAACATGGCTGACCCGAAGGGTTTCCTCACCGTCCGGCGGGAGCTCCCGAAGCGCCGCCCGGTCGACGTGCGGATCAGGAGCTGGTCGGAGGTCTACGAGGACTTCGGCAAGGACCGGCTGGAGAAGCAGGCGAGCCGCTGCATGGACTGCGGCATCCCGTTCTGCCACCAGGGCTGCCCGCTCGGCAACCTCATCCCCGAGTGGAACGACCTCGTCTACCGCAAGGACTGGCAGGAGGCCGTCGAGCGGCTGCACGCCACCAACAACTTCCCGGAGTTCACCGGGAGGCTGTGCCCGGCCCCGTGCGAGAGCGCCTGCGTCCTCGGCATCAACCAGGACCCGGTGACGATCAAGCGGGTCGAGGTCGAGATCATCGACCGGGCGTTCGCGGAGGGCTGGGTGCGCCCGCAGCCGCCGGCCGTCCAGACCGGCCGGAAGGTCGCGGTGGTCGGCTCGGGGCCCGCGGGCCTCGCCGCCGCCCAGCAGCTCACCCGCGCCGGCCACGACGTCACGGTGTACGAGCGCGCCGACCGCATCGGCGGCCTGCTGCGCTACGGCATCCCCGAGTTCAAGATGGAGAAGCGGCACCTCGACCGGCGCCTCGCCCAGATGAGCGCCGAGGGCACCGACTTCCGGACCTCGGTGAACGTGGGCGTCGACATCACCGCGGACGACCTGCGCGCGTCCCACGACGCCGTGGTCCTGGCGGGCGGCGCCACCGCGTGGCGCGACCTGCCCGTCCCGGGACGGGAGCTCAAGGGCGTCTACCAGGCGATGGAGTACCTGCCGCCCTCGAACAAGGCGCAGGAGGGCGACTACGACGAGTCGCCCATCTCGGCCGAGGGCAAGCACGTCGTCGTCATCGGCGGCGGCGACACCGGCGCCGACTGCATCGGCACCGCGATCCGGCAGGGCGCCGCGTCGGTCACCCAGCTGGAGATCATGCCGCGGCCGCCGCAGGAGCGCCCCGACGGCCAGCCGTGGCCGACGTACCCGATGCTGTTCAAGGTGGAGAGCGCCCACGAGGAGCTCGCCGACATGGGCGGCGACCGCGTGTACGCCGTGTCCACCACCGAGTTCCTCGGCGACGCCGACGGCAACGTCCGCGCGCTGAGGCTGGTGGAGGTCGGCGGCCCGCAGACGGGGTTCGCGCCCGTCGAGGGCACCGAGCGGGAGATCCCCGCCGAGCTGGTGACGCTGGCCATGGGCTTCCTCGGCCCGCAGCGCGAGGGGCTGCTGGAGCAGCTCGGCGTCGAGCTGGACCAGCGCGGCAACGTGGTCCGCGACCGCGACTACCGCACGTCCGTGGACGGCGTGTTCGCCGCGGGCGACATGGGCCGCGGCCAGTCCCTGATCGTCTGGGCCATCGCCGAGGGCCGCGCCGCCGCGCACGGCGTCGACGCCTACCTCGGCGGCCGGACGGACCTGCCGTACCCGATCCCGCCGACGGCGCGCCCGATCGCCTGACCCGGCAAGCGCGGAGCAGGGCCCTGGAGGATCTTCTCCGGGGTCCTGTCCCGCGCGCAGTCTTCACCGGCCGGCGGCCGGGTTTCCTGTCGGTGCGGTGTGCCAGCATCGGGCCATGGGAACCGTTCGGACGGGCACGCCGCCCACCCTGGACACCGGCGTGCTGCGCCGGATGAGGCTCGCCCGCGACGCCATGGACCGCGAGTGGGCCGAGCCGCTGGACGTCTCCGCCGTCGCCGCCCGCGCCGGGTACTCGCGCTACCACTTCGTCCGGCTGTTCCGCGAGGTCTACGGCGAGACGCCCGGCGCCTACCTCACCCGCCGCCGCATCGAACGCGCGCAGGACCTGCTCCGCACCGCCAACCTGACCGTCACCGAGATCTGCGTGCAGGTCGGCTTCACCAGCCTCGGCACGTTCTGCACCCGTTTCAAGCAGCAGACCGGGACGACGCCCACCGAGTTCCGCAGGCGCGCCCGCGCCGGCGCCACCTCCGCCATCCCCGGATGCTTCGTGATGTTCTGGGCGGGCGGCTTCCGCAAGCAGCAATAACGGAGAAGCCCGGGCCGCCCGCCGCGCCCTAGCGTGAACGCATCGACCCCGTTCACCGAAGGAGACACGGCATGATCACCAACCTCGGGCTGGCCACCGTCTGGGTGCTCGACCAGGACTCGGCCAAGGAGTTCTTCACCGACAAGCTCGGCCTGGAGGTCCGCGACGACATGACCCTCGGCGAGGGCGGCATGCGGTGGATCACCGTCGGCGCCAAGGACCAGCCCGAACTGAGCCTCGCCCTCATGATCCCCGGCCCGCCCACCATGGACCCCGACTCCGCCGCCCAGATGCGGGCCCTCATCGCCAAGGGCGTCCTCGGCGCTGGCGCCTTCAACACCGACGACTGCCAGGCCGAGTACGAGCGCCTGTCGGCCCGGGGCGTCGAGTTCGTCCACCCGCCCCAGAAGCGCCCGTACGGGATCGAGGCGATCTTCCGGGACGACTCCGGCTGCTGGTACAGCCTCACCCAGACCTTCGACGAGCTCGACGAGAGCGTGCCGTGGAACGGCTGAGCGGACCGGGGGAGCCGATCACCCGGCGACGCGGGCGCCGAGCTCCCGGAGCACGTCCACCAGCCGCTCCACGTCGGCCTTCGTCGTCCGCCAGTTGAGCGGAGCCGGGCGGAACACCGTCATGCCCCGGTAGGTGCTGGTGCCCGCGTAGACGCGGCCGTCCGCCAGCAGCGCCTCGCCCAGGCGCGCGTTCAACCCGTCCAGGTCCTCCTCAGGGACGCCGTCCGGGCGGTACCGGAAGCACACGACGCACAGCCGCACCGGGGCGAGCAGCTCCAGGTCGGGCGCCGCCTCGACGAGCCCGCCCAGATGGGCGGCCACGTCGAGGTGACGCTCCACCATCTCCCGGTACCCGTCCCGCCCGTACGCCCGCAGCGTCGCCCAGATCGGCAGCGCCCGCGCGCGGCGGGACGACTCCGGGCCGAGCATGTTGTAGTTGACCCGCTCCTCGTCGGCGTCCGGCAGGTACGCCGCGCCCCACGCCCCGAACGCCCGGCTCAGCGACGCCGGATCGCGCACGAACGAGAACCCGCTCTCGTACGGCACGTTCAGCCACTTGTGGCCGTCCGCCGTCACCGAGTCCGCCCTCTCGACGCCCCGCGCGAGATGGGCCGTCCGCGGGCTGAGGGCCGCGAACAGCCCGAACGCGCCGTCCACGTGCAGCCAGGCCCCGTGCCGCTCCGCGAGATCCGCCAGCTCGGCGACCGGGTCGCTGTCGCCCGTGTTCACCTCGCCGAGGTTCGCCACGATCACCGCGGGCCCGCCCGCCCCGGCGAGCGCCGCGTCCATCGCCTCCAGATCGACCCGCCCGGCGTCGTCGCGGGCGAACGTCCTCAGGGTGTCGCGGCCGCAGCCGAGGATCTGCAGCGCCTTGCGCGTGCTGACGTGCACGAGCCCGCTGCTGAACACCGGCATCTCCGGCAGCCCCGCCAGCCCCCGCGACGCGACGTCCACGCCGTGCCCGTCCGCCCACCACTGCCGCGCGGCCGCCAGGCCCGCCACGTGCGCGAGCGTGGCGCTCGGCGTCAGCACGCCCCCGAACCCCGCGGGCAGGCCGAACAGCTCCTTCAGCCAGCGCAGGACCACCGTCTCCGCCCGCGCCGCCAGCGGCGACGTCAGCCACAGCCCGGCCGCCTGGTCGAGCAGCGACGCCGCCCAGTCGCCGGCCATCGCCGCGGGCGTCGACCCGCCCACCACGAAGTGGAAGAACCGCGGCCCGGACGAGTGCGTCGCCGCCCGGGTGCCGATCCGCACCAGCCGCTCGACCGCGGCCACCGCGCCGTCCCCCGTGTCCGGAAGCGGCCCGTCCAGCTCGTCCAGGAGCGGGTCCTGCTCCCGGTCATGGACGGGACGGTCCGGCAGGCTCGCCAGGTACGGCTCCGCCGCGCGCGCCACCACCCCGAGCGGGGCGGCGGCGATGTCACGTTCCCCAAGCGGATCGCTCATGACACCAGGAGATCACACCCCCGGTGACATCGGGGGATGTCGGGAAACATGAGAAAGAGGGCAACTTGTGGTCTTCGTGCTGGTCGGCTACGGTCCCGCCTGGGCCCGCCCCGCGACGGCTCGCCCGCCGGCGACTCCGCCGCGCACGCGGCCCGCACCGAGGCCGCCCGCTCCCGCACACCGCGACGCGGGACCTCAGGGGCCCGGCCACCCACCGCTGGGGTGGCCGGGCCCACCGCGCCGCCTCCCGCGCCCCGCGTCCGATTCCTACAAGACCCCCACTCACCGCCTGCCCTAGCGTGATGGCCATGAAGGTCCTGCACCGAACCGGCCTCGCACGCGCCGCGGAGTTCATGCGCCTCAACGGGCGCCTCATCGACCGGCACCGCTTCGCCCTCCACTTCCGCGGCGCCCCCGCCGCGCCCCTCCTCGCCGCCCTCCGGGCCTACGAGAACCCCGACGGCGGCTACGGCCACGCCCTCGAACCGGACCTGCGCGGCGAGGACAGCCAGCCCGTCCCCGCCCAGCACGCCCTGCAGACCCTCCACGAAGCGGGCGCCGACGACGACCCCGCCGTCGCACGCGTCGCGGACTACCTGGCCTCCATCACCACCGACGGCGGGGGAGTGCCGTTCGTCCTGCCGACCGTCCGCGACGCCCCCCACGGCCCCTGGTGGCGGACGCCCGACGACCCGCCCGGCGCGATCAACCCCACCGCGACCCTCGCCGGCATGCTCCACCGGGCCGGCGCCGACCACCCCTGGCTCGGACCCGCCACCGACTTCTGCTGGCGCTACCTGGAGGCCCCCGGCGCCGAACCCGGCGCCTACGACGTCCTCGCCGTCCTGACCTTCCTCGACCACGTCCCCGACCGCGACCGCGCCGAGACCGCCTTCACCCGCGTCCGCGACCTCCTCGCCGCCCACGCCGCCAGCGACCACCAGGGACCGCTCGACTTCGCCCCCGCCCCCGGCGGGTACGGGCACCGGCTCTTCGCCGCCGACGACATCGACGCCGCCCTCGACGCCCTCATCGACGAGCAGGGCGACGACGGAGGCTGGGACGTCGCCTTCCCCATCTGGACCCCCGTCACCGGCCCCGAATGGCGCGGCCACGTCACCGTCGAACACCTCAAGACCCTCCGCGCCTACGGGCGACTCAAACCCTGACCGGGGGTCACAGCAGAGCCCGGACGGGCGCGCCCGCCAGGGCCCTCACCTCGTGCGCGAGATGGGCCTGGTCGGCGTAGCCCGCCGCGAACGCGACCTCCGCCAGCGGCCGGCCCGCCCGCGCCAGCCCCAGCGCCCGCTGGAACCGCAGCACCCGCTGCAGCGTCTTCGGCCCGTACCCGAACGCCGCCAGCGACCGGCGCCGCAACTGCCGCTCACCCAACCCGAGCTCGTCCGCCGCCTCCCGGACCGAGCCCTCCGCCAGGCGCCCCGCCATCGCCGCGACGAGCGGATCCGCAGGCCCCATCCGCGCCCGCAACGCCTCCACCAGCGCCGCGCGGCGGTCGCCCGCGGCCGCCACCGTCCTGATGTTCCTGGGCTCCTACCCGCTGGAAGTGGGCGCCATCACCCCGATCTTCTA
>NZ_JBEUPA010000209.1:0-11619 GCF_040492065.1 Actinomadura sp. NPDC000929
GCCGCGCCGTCCGGGCGCGGCGCCGCCTGCGGGAGGGCCGCGTACAGCAGCCCGCCGGCGGCCGCCAGCCAGGGCCGGACGCCCGGCAGGTCGGGGTCCATCGAGAACGGCGCGGGCGCGGTCGTGGTGCTCCCGTCGCCGGGCTCGACGATGTCGACGCCCGCGGGCAGCAGCCGCTCCGACAGCCGCGGGCGCAGCGCGAACACCTGCCCGCCGGCCTGCGCGAGGGCGGTGTACGCGGGCACGTCCCGGCTCCACCCGACCCGCCCGGACCGCACGTCCACCGCCTCCATGCGGGCTTCCTCCGCCGCCACGCCGCCGGCGCCCGCGCCGCCGGTCCCCGTCCCGGCGCCGGCCCCCTCGGTGCCCGTCCCGTCCGGGTGGTAGACGACCACGAGCCGCCCCGGCGCGAGCACGCCCGGGCACATCAGGTCGCCGCAGACCCCGTCGCCCTTCCAGACCGCGAACTGGCGGCCGCCGTCGTCGAACGCGCGCAGGGCCGTCCCGTCCGAGACGAGCGTCACGCCGTCCAGCATCGACACCTCGGGAGACTCCCGGGAGTCGAGCCCCCGTTCCCAGCGCACGAGGCCCTTCGTCGGGTCGAGCGCGAGCAGCCGGCTCCGGCGCCCCTTGCCGCCGCCGGGGCCCGCGCAGCGCAGGCCCACCGCGGCGAGCCCCTCCCGGCCGTCGGACGGGTGCGCCCCGCCCTCGAACAACCGGCAGCCGCGCGGCAGCGCCAGCCGCCACACCCGGTTCCCCGTCACGGCCGACACCCCGAACAGCGTCCGGCGCCCCTCGTCGGCGGTGAGCAGCACGTCGGACCCGGCGGGCCAGCGCAGCGTCGTCCGGGACACCGCGGCGGGACGCTCGTCCGCGCGCCGCCACAGCTGCCCGCCCGACAGCGCGTCGAACGCGACGAGCGTCCGCTCGCCGCGGTCGCCGTCCCGCTCGAAGTAGGCGACGACCCGCGACCCCGTGGACGTCCAGCCGAGCAGGGACCACCCGGCGCGCCGGTAGCTCCAGCGGGCCCCGCCGGTGCGCGCGTCGCGCGCCTCGATGCCGTGCCCGGACGCCGTCACGACCTGCCCCTGCGCGACCTGGTAGGCGACGCCGTCGTAACCCGCGACCGAGCCGCGGTGCGTCCGCGTCGAATGCTCCCAGCTCACCGCCAGCGGGCCCGGCGGCGGACCCACGCCGCTCTGCGGCGCCACGGGCTCCCCGGTCACGGTGTGGCGGACCTGCCACCACTCGGCGCGCAGCACGTAGGTGTCGACGAGGACGACGCAGAGCGCGACGGCGACCGCCCCGGACAGGAGGCCGAGCGTGACGCGGACCCTGCCCACGGACTCCGGTCGGCCGTCAGGCCGCTGCCGGCTCCCGACCACGACCGCGCCGCCTCCCTCCACGTACGGTTATCACCGAGGACTGCTCATATGGACGACACCCACCATGCCCTGTACGGGGCTCCCGCGCGACACGGCCGGGAAGAACGGAGCGAACCCGTGGAGGTCTTCACCCGCTGGCACGCCTGGGAGACGGCCCGCGCGGACATCGCCGCGTCCGGCGCGCCCGTCGACGTGGACGGCCTGGAACGGGCCGTCGCCGCCGCCCTGCGCTGGCACGGCGACCAGCGGCGGCCGACCGGCGACCCCTACGTCGAGCACCTGCTGGAAGCCCTCGAAGTGCTGGTGCGCGGGGCGGGGGTGACGACGCCCGCCGTCCTGTCCGCCGCGGTCCTGCACGACGTCGTCGAGGACACGCCCGCCTCCCTCGCCGACGTCGAGGCCGAGTTCGGCCCCGAGGTGACCGAACTGGTCGACTGGGTCACCAAGCCGCCCGCCGCGGGCGCCGGGCGCCAGGCCAAACGCGCCGCCAAGGCCGCCTACCTGCGGCGCCTGGGCGAGGCCCCTCGCGAGGCGGTCCTGGTCAAGCTCGCCGACCGCGCCAGCAACGTGCAGACCCTCGACCGGATGGCGCCGGACTTCCAGCGCCGCTACTACGCCGAGACGCTCACCTACGTCGTCCCGCTGGCCGAGTCCGAGCCGTGGTTCAGAGCCTGGTACGCCGACTGGCGGCGCCGTTTCGCCCACCTCCTGTGACCCACCGGTCATCGAGTGGGAGGATGCGGTCCCATGGAGCGCGAGTGGGTCGTCGAGGAGAGCGTGGTCGTCGCCGCGCCGGCGCGGGACGTGTACGCGGCCGTCGCGGATCTGCGGCGGATGGGCGAGTGGAGCCCGGAGGTGTTCGCGACGTGGGTGCGCGGGCGCGCCGTCAGGCCGGGGACGAGGTTCGTCGGCTTCAACCGCCTCGGCTGGCGCGTGTGGTTCACCACCTGCCAGGTGAGCGCGGCGGTGCCCGGTGAGGTGTTCGCCTTCCGGGTGTCGAGCTTCGGGGTGCCGGTGGCGCTGTGGGGGTACCGGTTCGAGAACGTCTCCGAGGACCCGTCCGCGCCCCGCACCCGCCTCACCGAGTACTGGGAGGACCAGCGCCGCGACCACCGGGGCGCCGGGTTCGTGTCGCTGCTCGGCAAGGTCTTCACCGGCGTCCCCGCCGGGGAGCGCGCCGAGGTGAACCGCGAGGGGATGCGCGCCACGCTCGACCGGATCCGGACGGCCGTCGGGAAGGGCTGACCCCCTTGCCGGGCTCCGGTGCTTGGCAGCAAAACGAGAACCTGTTCTACTTAGTGGTGTGACCACGACCGCACACGCGCACATGATCCAGGGCGAGCGGGTCGCGCTCCCGGTACGGATCCGTGACGCCGCCGTCGGCTCGGCGATGTTCGTCGTGCCCGCCCGCGCCGCCCAGGACGTCATCGCCTACTCCGGGCTCGCCGTCGCGGAGCCGCTGCCCGGCAGGGCCGTCTGCTCGCTGGCCTTCGTCCGGTACGCCGAGGGCGACCTCGGCCCCTACCACGAGTTCGCCGTCGCGTTCCTGGTGCGCCCGCCCGGCGCGGGGCCGTCGCCGGGCGTGCTCGGGCGGATGCGCGGGATCGGCGCGTTCATCCACTGGCTGCCGGTCAACCAGGAGTTCACCCTGGAGGCCGGACGGACGATCTGGGGCTTCCCCAAGGAGATCGCCGACATCCCCATGGACCTCTCCGGGCGCGTGAAGCGCTGCGCGGTGCGGTTGGGCGGGCGGACGGCGATCGAGGTGGCGATCCGGCCGGGCGTGCCGACGCCGGCCGGCTCGGCGGCCCCGAGCGTCGACGCCTACTCCTGCCTGGACGGCGTGACCCGCCGGACGCCGTGGACGCTCACGCCGTCCGGCGTCCGGACCCGTCCGGGCGGCGCGAAGGTCGTCCTCGGCGACCATCCGGTGGCCGACGAGCTGCGCGGCCTCGGGCTCGACCGGGCGCGGGCGCTCACCACGAGCACGGTCGGGCATCTGCGGATGGTCTTCCAGGGCGCCGAGGAGGTGCGCACGTGAAGCGGACGGCCCTGGTGACCGGCGCCGCGCACGGGCTCGGCGCCATGGCGGCGCGACGGCTCGCCGCGGCGGCGTGGGACGTCGTCGCGGTGGACGTGGACGAGCTCGGCCTCGCCAAGACGGCGCAGCGCTCCCCCAACACCCACGCGCGAGTGTGCGACGTCACCGACCCCGGCGCCGTGGCGGGGGTGCTGGCGATGGCCGGCCCGGTGCACCGCGTCGTCCACGCCGCGTCGGCCGCGCCGTCCGGGCCGGTCCTGGCGCGGCCGCTCGGCGAGGTGGAGGACGACCTGCGGACGAACGTCCTCGGCGCCGCCGTCGTCGTCCAGGCCACTCTGCCGGGGATGCTGGAACGGCGGGCCGGAGAGCTGTTCCTCTGCCCGGACGCCTCGGGCCCGCCCGCGAGCCCGTCCGCCGCGGCCGTGGCCGCCTACGCCGACGCGCTCTGGGCCGAGCACGGCGGGCAGGGCGTGACGCTGCGCTGCGTCCACGCGGCCGCCGGGACGCCGCACGGCCTCGTCCTCGACGCGATGGACCGCTCGCTCGCGCGCCCCGCCCCGGACGTCCACGTACGGGTCCGGCCGGCGCGCCGACCGCTCCTGGCGGCGCTCGCCCGACGCTGAACGTCACCCGGACCGCATAAGCTGTCTCTTTCGCCTTCGGGGTGCCGGGGATGTCCCCGGCATGACACACGCGCGAGGAGCAGCCTGCATGTCGTCCCAGGTCAACGGGCGCCCGACCGATCCGCGCGGCACGGTCAAGGACCGGGAGATCGCCGCCGAACAGCGCTACGTCGACACCGCCTACACGCGGCTGGAGGAGATGCGCGCGGACGCCCAGGCCATGATCCGCGAGGGCTACCGCCAGTCGCTCGCCGGCACCAAGGGCTCGCTCGTCGACCGGGACGCGATGGTCCACCAGGCGGCCCTGCGCGTCCAGGCCCTCGACGTGGCCGACGACGGCCTGGTGTTCGGCCGGCTCGACCTGGCCTCCCGCGAGGTCCGCTACATCGGCCGCGTCGGCGTCCGCACCAGCGAGCACGACTCGCTCGTCATCGACTGGCGGGCGCCCGCCGCCGAGGACTTCTACCGCGCCACCCCCGAAGACCCGCGCGGCGTCGTGCGCCGCCGCGTGCTGCACTCGCGCGGCCACACCGTCGTCGACCTGGAGGACGACCTCCTCGACCCCGAGGCGTCCGACGGGATGACCGTCATCGGCGACGGCGCGTTCCTCGCCTCCCTCGCCCGCACGCGCGAGGGCGCGATGCGCGACATCGTCGCGACGATCCAGCGCGAGCAGGACGAGGTGATCCGGGCCCCCGCCGACGGGACGGTCCTGGTGCGCGGCGCCCCCGGCACCGGCAAGACGGCCGTGGCGCTGCACCGCGTCGCCTACCTGCTGTTCCGGCACCGCCGCCGGTTCGGGTCCCGCGGCGTCCTCGTCGTCGGCCCGAACCGCAGGTTCACCGCCTACATCGAGCGCGTGCTGCCGTCGCTCGGCGAAGGGTCGGCGACGCTCCGCTCGCTCGGCGACCTCGTCGACGGCGCCACCGCCACCGTCCACGACACGCCGCGGCTCGCCCGCGTCAAGGGCGCGGAGGCGATGGTGACGGTGCTGCGGCGCGCCGTCGCCGACCACGCCCCCGGCGCCCCGGACGAGCTGCGCGTGGTGTTCAAGGGCGTCGTCGTCGCCCTGGACCGCGCCCGCCTCGACCGCATCCGGAACGAGGTCCACCGGCGCAGCCGCGGCAGCGTGAACGCGGCCCGCGGCCGGGCCGCGGAGATGCTCCTGGACGCCCTCTGGCACCGCTTCGGCGAGGTCGGGGGCCCCGAGGCGGCCGAGGCCGAGGAGGGCGCCGAGGCGGGCCTGTGGAACGCGATCCTCGCCGCCGACGGGCTGGCCTCCCTCGACGAGGAGCCCGCGCGCGGCAACGGGGCCGCGGGCGGCGACCCGAAGCGCGCCCAGTTCGACGCGCGGGTCCGCGAGCAGCGCGCGTTCACCGACTTCCTCGTCGCCTGGTGGCCGATCCGCCGCCCGCTGGACGTGCTGCGCTCGCTCGGCGACCCGTCCCGCCTGCGCCGCGCCGCCGGGCGCGACGTCGACCGCGCCGACGTCGAGCCGCTCGCCGCCTCCTGGGCCGGCGACGGCGCGCCGCTCAGCTACCAGGACGTCGCGCTGCTCGACGAGATCGACGCGCTGCTCGGCTCCCCGCCCCGGCCGTCCCGCCGCCGCGGCGCGCCGTCCGAGGACGACCCGTTCGTCGTTGACGGCGTCAACATCCTCACCGGCGAGGAGGTCGTCGACGAGACGTGGGAGCCGGAGATGCGGGAGCTCACCACGTCCATCGAGCGGCTGGAGCGCTCCCGCCGCGTCGACGACGGCGTGGTCGAGGAGCGCCCCGAGTACGCGCACCTCGTGGTGGACGAGGCACAGGACCTGTCCCCCATGCAGTGGCGGATGCTCGGCCGCCGCGGCCGCCAGGCGAGCTGGACGGTCGTCGAGGACCCGGCCCAGAGCGCCTGGGAGGACCTGCCCGCCGCCCGGCGGGCGATGGAGGCCGCGCTCGGCGGCGAGCGCCCCGCGTCCCGGAACCGCCGCCGGGGCCGCAAGGCGCCCCCGCCCCGCGCCCGGCACGAGTACGAGCTGACCACGAACTACCGCAACTCCACCGAGATCGCCGCCGTCTCCGCGCGGGTGCTCGCCCGCGCGCTGCCGGACGCGAAGCCGGCCCGCGCCGTCCGCACGTCCGGGATCGAGCCGGTCGTCCGGGTCGTCCCCGAACCCGGGCTCGGCTCCGCCGCCCGCGCCGCCGTCGAGGAGCTGCTCGGCCAGGTCGACGGCACCATCGGCCTGATCGTCCCGCTCTCCCTGGAGGAGTCCGGCGGCCAGGCCTCGCTGTTCGGGGGGTCCGCCGCCGCCTGGGACGCCGCCGAACGCGACCGGCTCGGCGCGGGACTGCCCGAGCGCGTCCAGGTGCTCGACGTCCTGGAGGCCAAGGGCCTGGAGTTCGACGCCGCCGTGATCGTGGCGCCGGAGACCGTCGCCGCCCAGTCCCCGCGCGGGCTGCGCGTGCTGTACGTGGCGGTGTCGCGGGCCACGCAGCGGCTGACCGTCCTCACCGCCGACCCCGGGTGGAGGGACGCGCTGGTCACCGGCTGACGGGGCCCTGCGCCGCTCCGCCCGGCGTTAGGCTGACGCTGCCCCATCCGCACGGGTGAACGGAGACCGATGAGCGGCCGCAATCCCGCACCCAGGCGCAGCTACGCAGGCCGGTCGGCCGAGGAGCGCCGTGCGGAGCGGCGCGACCGCCTGCTGGCCGCCGGGCTCGAACTGTTCGGGACGCGCGGGTACGCGGCGACGTCCATCGAGCGGCTGTGCGCGACCGCGAGCGTGTCGACCCGCAACTTCTACGAGGAGTTCTCCGGGCGCGAGGAACTGCTCACCACGCTGCACCGCGGGATCAACGAGCGCGCCGCCGAGGCCGTCTCCGCCGCGTACGGGAGGGAGGCGGGCGCCGCCTTCCCGGCCCGCGTCGAGAGCGCCGTCCGCGCGTTCGTCACCGTCACCGCGAGCGACCCGCGCTGGGCCCGCATCGCGTTCGTCGAGGTGATCGGTGTCAGCGCCGGCCTGGAGCGGCACCGCTTCCGCTGGCGCGGCCAGTGGGAGGACGCGATGCTCGCGATGGTCCGCGAGGCCGCCGGGCGCGGCGAGGCCGCCGACCGCGACCACCGGCTCACGATGATCGCCGTCATCGGCGCCGTGAACAACCTCGTCCACCACTGGTCGGCCCGCGACCAGCACGTCCCCCTGGACGACATCACCACCGAACTGACCCGCCTCATCGTCGCGGCCGTGACGACCCCCTGACCCGTGGCGTGAGGATCGTCCGGCGCGTGGCGGGAGTCCCAGGGGGCCGCCCCCTGGGAAGGCGCGAACCCCTAGATGATCGGGGGGCGGCCCGTGCGGGTCATGCGCCAGGCGGTGCGGTAGGAGATGGGGCGGCGGGGCCCGGCGGACTTGCGCCAGCCCTCCACGAAGCCCTTGAACCACGGCTTGAGGGCGCTCGGCTTGCGCTCGCGCAGGAGGGTCATGCCGACCCACACGGCGAGGTAGGTGAGCGCCAGCGGCCACGGCAGGTTGCGGCGCGCCAGCCACACGCGGTTGCGGGCGTTGTAGCGGTAGAACATGGCGTGCCGCGTCGGCAGGACGGCGGGGTGGAACATCACCGCCGAGGCGTCGTAGACGATGCGGTAGCCGGCGTTGAGGATCTGCCAGGCGAGGTCGGTCTCCTCGTGGGCGTAGAAGAAGTCCTCGGGGAGGCCGCCGCCGGCGTCGAACGCGGCGCGGCGGATCGCGCAGGCACCGCCGAGGAACGTGGTGACGGGGGACGAGCGCTCCGGGTCGCCCGCGCGCAGGCGCGGGACGTGGCGGCGCTCGCCGCGCCCGCCCTCGGGGTCGCGGACGCGGAACGAGACGACGCCGAGGTCGGGCTCGGCGGAGAACCGGTCGCGCAGGTGGGCGCCGAGGCGGGGCGAGCGGTACCAGCCGTCGTCGTCCAGGAACAGGATGACGTCGCCGCAGGACGCCTCCACGCCGCGGTTGCGGCCGCCCGGGATGCCGAGGTTCTTCGGGAGGCTGAGGGTCTTGACGCGCTCGTCGTCGAACGGCGGCGCGCCCGCCGCCTCGCCGACGGGGTCGGCGCCGTTCCCGACGAGGACGACCTCGACGTCCACGTGCTCCTGCTCCAGGGCGCTGCGGACGGCGCGGGCGAGCTCCTCCGGCCGGTTGCCCATGGTGAGGACGACGACGGACAGTTTCACTTCAGCCTCCGGGAGGCCAGGATGCTGACGAGGTGCAGCAGGGTCTGCAGGACGGCGACGGCGGCGACGGCGACCGTCAGGACGCGGACCGCGACGGGGTCGTCCGCGCCGGTGAGGGTGTCGATCACGGCGGCGGCGAGGATCAGCAGCGACAGCTCGACCGCGCCGATGATGCGGTGGAAGCGCAGCATGGACGCCGCCTGCCGGGCCAGCGCGATGCCGGTGGAGCGGGGCCGCAGCGCGCGGTCGCCGCCGGTCGGGTCGGCGGTCAGCCCGGACTTGGCGCGGGCGACGACGACGTTGTCGGTCTCCGCCTTGATCAGCGCGGCGCCGAGGGCGGCGAGCAGGCCGAGCTCGACCCAGCCGCCGTTCTCCCAGCCGCCCTGCGCCATGAAGCCGAGCCCGGCGAGCAGCGACACCTCCGACAGGTAGTGGCCGATCCGGTCGAGGAACACCCCGGCGACCGACGTCTGCCGCAGGTAGCGGGCGACCTCGCCGTCGACGCAGTCGAGCAGCAGGTAGACCTGGATGAGGAACGCGCCGGCGAGGGCCGTCCACAGCGGGTCGACGGGCAGCGACACCGCGACGCCGGCGAGGACGCCGCTGAGCATCATCAGGTAGGTCAGCTGGTTGGGGCTGAACCCGAGGCGCAGCGAGATCCACGCGAAGTACGGGGACAGGTCGCGCATGTAGAGGCGGCCGGCCCAGTGCTCCTCGTTGCGCCGGTCCTTCAGACCGGGCGGCTGGCCGTACCGGCGGATGTCGGCGACCTTCGCGCCCTTGCGGTGCGGCCGGTGGTCGTCGCCGGACGGCTCCGCGGGGCCGGGTGGTTCGGGGGAGCCGGGGGGCTGCGGGGAAGGGTTCTGCCCGGACAGCTCAGCCTCCATGGGCCTGGACATACTCGTGCACCGCCTTGCGGGTCTCGCCCTCGTCGAGGCTGAGGTGTTCCAAGATCGTATAGCGGCCGGGGCGGGTCTGCGGGGCGTACAGCACCGCCTCCGCGAACTGCTCGGCGGACAGCCCGATGTCGGCCGGGAACCGGGGCAGTCCGTGGCGTCCGAGGCAGGCGAGGATCTCTTCGAGCCGCTCCTCGCCCGCACCGAGCCGGGTGGCGCGCAGGTGGTAGCAGAACGCGGCGCCGATCCCGGCCAGCTCGCCGTGGTTGGCGGTGTCCGGGAAGAGGTGGTCGATGGCGTGCAGGATCTCGTGGTCGCCGCCGGACGCCGGGCGGGAGTCGCCGGCGAACGCCATCGCCATGCCCGAGAGGACGAGCCCCTCGGCGAGGACCGTCAGGAACCGGTCCGAGTCGATCGAGCCGGGCTGGTGCAGCAGGGCCTCGGCGGCGGTGCGCGCCACGGTGAGCGCCATCCGGTCGATCCGCTCGCCGCACTCGTCGGCCGCGAGGAGCCAGTCGTCCACGGCGGAGAAGTTGCTCACCACGTCGCCGATCCCGGCGCGGACGAGCCGGTCGGGCGCGGCGCGCACGTAGTCGAGGTCGACGATCATCGCCAGCGGCATCACGACGCCGAACGAGCCCTTGCCCTTGTCGTGGACGAGGGAGGCGACCGGCGAGCAGATCCCGTCGTGCGACAGGTTCGTGGCGACCGACACCATCGGGATGCCCGACAGCGTCGCCGCGTACTTGGTGGCGTCGATCGTGCGGCCGCCGCCGATGCCGACGACCGCCTCGTAGGACCCGGCGCGCAGCCGGGAGCCCAGGTTGACCGCCGCCTCGACGGTGCCGCCCTCGACGTGGAACACCTCGCAGGCGGCCAGGGACGGCCGGACGTGCTCGGCGATCTGGTCGCCCTGGCCGGGACCGACCGCGATCGCGACGCGCCCCTCGGTGGCGATCCGCCTGTCGGCGAGCAGCTCGCCGAGGGTCGCCACGGCTCCCCGCCGCACGTCGATGGAGAGCGGCGCGTTCAGCATCCGCGTCAGCAGGGGCATGGGCCTCCTCGTGCCGTCGTGCGGTCGGTTCGTGCCGTGCGTGCGGTCAGTAGCCCTTGGCGATCCGGCGGGCCTTCTCCAGGTCGTCGTGGTTGTCGACCTCGACCCAGTCGACCTCGCCGATCGGCGCGACGCCGATGCGTCCGCCGCGGTTCACGAGCTCCTGGTAGCCGTCCTCGTAGTAGAGGTCGGGGTCGCCCTCCCAGGTGGCCTTGAGCGCGTCGGCCAGCGGCCCGGCGGCGGCGGGCTCGATCAGGGTGGCGCCGATGTACTCGCCGTTCGCGGTGGCGGGGTCCATGAGCTTGGTGATGGTCTTCAGGCGGCCCTCGCCGTCGAGGATCACCTTCATCTCCTCGTCGGCGAGAGTTTTCACGTCGTCCACCGCCAGGAGGATGTCCGGTCCGCGGTTCGCCAATAGTGTCTTCTCGACGCTCACCGGATGGACCGTGTCGCCGTTGACCATCAGGACGCCCTTGGAGAAGTGCTCCCGAGCGAGCCACATGGAGTAGGCGTTGTTCCACTCCTCGGCCTTGTCGTTGTGGACGAGCGTCAGCGACACGCCGTACCGCTCCTCGAGGGCGGCCTTGCGGTCGCGCACGGCGTCCGCGCAGTAGCCGACCACGATGACGACGTCGGTCAGCCCGACCTCGGCGAGGTTGCCGAGGGCGATGTCGAGGATGGTGGTCTCGCCGTTCACGGGGACCAGGGCCTTGGGGAGGGTGTCGGTGTACGGCCGCAGCCTCCGGCCCGCGCCCGCCGCCAGCACCATGCCGATCATGCTTTCTTCTCCCTCTCGCCGTGGGGCCCGTCCCCCACACCCTCGGACAACTTCTTCGTCAGGTCGATCGTCACTGCGCCGGCGCGGCCGTGCCGCGCCCACGTGGCGGCGCTCTCTCCGCCGGACAACACGCCAAGGTAGGCGGCCAGCGCCGCGTACGCGAACGGAAGCGGCGCGAACGCCCCCGCGAAGGCCGTGAACAGCATCCGGCCCTCCCAGCCGAGTCCGGCGAGGCGGACCCACCGCGGCGGCCGGCGCCCCTGGCGGGTGCGGTAGGCGGCGTCGTAGTGGTGGAGCGCGAGAACCGTGAGCAGCACGTAGACGAGCGGCGCCGGGACTGCCCGCGCGTCCCCCAACACGGCGAGGTAACCATACTCGATCCCGCGCAGAATAGGCGGAACCAGCCAGTCCAGCCGCCCGGCGTGGGGGTTCTCGGACGCGGGCCCGGCCAGCAGCAGCACGACGAGCGGCGCGAACACCGCCGGCTCGGGCCCGAGCCGTGTTCCGGGCAGCGGGCCCGCCGCGAGCAGGACGGCCGCGGCGGCCGCCCCGACGGCCCGCAGCAGCGGCCGGTAGAACAGCTTCTCGTGGATGCGGCGGACCTCCCGGGCGTGCCGCCGCCACAGCGCGGTGAACTCCCCCACC
>NZ_JBEUPA010000210.1:0-11616 GCF_040492065.1 Actinomadura sp. NPDC000929
GCGCACCGCCGCGTCCGCCCTCGCCAGCCGGGAGGGCCGCGCGGGGCTCGCCGACGCGGCCCGCGCCCTGCCCGCCCTCGCCCGCGCCAGGCGGCCGGTTCCGCCCGCGGTGGAGGCCGCCCGCGCCCGGCTCGCGCGGTACTGACGTTTCGCGCCCGCGCCCCGGGTACCGCGGCGGTGACCGACGGACCCGACCACCCGAGGGGCCGATGCGCGCCGTCGTGATCGACTGCACGCGGGTGGCCGTCGCCTCGGCGCTCGCCGAGAACCCCGTCCCCGCACCTCCGTCCTGACCCTCAGGGCCGAGCCGGGGACCGGTCGCGGGCCAGGGACAGCGCGCACAGGGCGCCGAGCAGCACCATCCCGGCGAGCGCCCAGCCGGTGCCGTACTCGGCGTGCCGGGTGGACCCGCCGGACTCGGCCAGCGAGAGGAACAGCGTCCCGACGGTGGCGATGCCGACCACCTGGGCGAGCTGCATCAGCGTGAGGAGCAGGCCGCTGGCGTCGGCCGCGTCACCCGGCGCGACGTGCCGCAGCGCGGTCGTCATGATGATCGGCATCACCCCGAGCCCGAACCCGATGACCGCGGTGAGCGCCTCGTAGGCGAGGCCGCCTCCCGCGAGCGGACCGACGCACAGGTAGCCCGCCCCCGCCACGGCGAACCCGGCCGGGACGGCGCGCCGGTGCCAGCGGGCCGGCAGCCGCTGCCAGTTCAGCCCGACCAGCCCGAACGCGGTGACGCAGGGCACGAACGCCAGCCCCGACTCCAGCGGGGACATCCGCAGGTCGCCCTGCAGGTGCAGCGTGGTGGTGAACAGGAACGACGACCAGCTCGCCGGGCCGAACACGATCGCCACGCAGGCCGGGACCAGCAGCGGGGCGCGCAGCACCCGGGGCGAGACCAGCGGACGCCCGCCCGCGGCCGCCACGCGCCGCTCCACGGCCACGAAGACCGCGGCGAACGCGGCGCTGGCGGCCAGCGCCGCCCAGCCCCACAGCGGCCAGCCCAGCTCGTGCCCCATGATCAGCGGGACGACGAGCAGCAGCACCGCGGGGGCCAGCGTGAACACGCCCGGGAGGTCCAGCTCGGCCCGCAGCGGGCGCGTCCGGGGCGCGGGCTCGTCGCGGGGCAGCACGCGCGGCCCCGCGAGCAGCAGCGCGGCGCCGATCGGCACGTTGACGAGGAAGACCGCCCGCCAGCCCGTCCCGAGCAGGTCCGCGCCGACCAGCAGGCCCCCGGCCGCCTGCCCGACGACGACGCCGCCCGCGATGACGGCGGAGTAGAGGCCGAGCGCCCGCCCCCGGGCGGCGCCGGTGAAGTCCCGCTGGATCATCGACATCACCTGCGGGGTCAGCATCGCCGCGCCCGCGCCCTGCAGGAAGCGGCACACCACCAGCGTCCCGGTGGACGGCGCCAGCCCGCACGCCAGCGACGCGACCGTGAAGGACGCGAGGCCGAGGTGGTACAGGCGGCGGTGGCCCGCGATGCCGCCGAGCCGCGCGCCCGTGATCAGCAGCACCGCGTAGGAGATGATGTAGCCCGCCACGATCAGCTGGAGCCCCGCGCCCGAGGCGTGCAGGTCCGCGCGCATCGTCGGGAGGGCCACGTTGACGATGTTCACGTCGAGGATGGCCATGAACTGGCCGAGCAGGATGACGGCGAGCGCGAGCCCGCCGGATCCGTTCCGCGACCCCCGGTCGGGAACGGTCCCGCGCAGGTCGGTTGTCTGTGTCATGTGTACGAGGGTGGGGGCGCGCCGGTACCGGTAACGAGAGCCTGCCGATACTGGTACTGACAGCACCTGGAAGAGCACGCCCGCCCGAGGCAGGCTGGGGGAGTGACGATGACGAGTCCGCCCGCCGCGCCCGCCGCCCGCCGCGGCGGCGCGGGTCCGCGCCGCCGCACGGAGCTGGCGGCGTTCCTGCGCAGCCGGCGCGAGCGGATCAGCCCCGAGGACGTGGGGATGCCCCCGGGCCCGCGGCGCCGCACGCCCGGTCTGCGCCGCGAGGAGGTCGCCCAGCTCGCCGGAGTCGGCGTCACCTGGTACACGTGGCTGGAGCAGGGCCGCCCGATCAACGCCAGCACCCAGGTGCTGGACGCGGTGGCGCGCACCCTGCGGCTCGACGGAGCCGAGCGCGAGCACCTGTACCGGCTGGCCGACGTCCCCGACGCGGCGGTCGAGGAGCAGGCCGAGAGCCTGCCCGAGGACGTCCAGGGGATCCTGGACGCGCTCGTGCCGCTGCCCGCGGCCGTGGTCAACGCCCGCTCCGACATCCTGGCCTGGAACGCCGCCTTCGCCGCGATCTTCCCGCACCTCGTGAACGCCCCGCCGTGCGAGCGCAACACGCTGTGGAAGATGTTCACGCTGCCGCCGTGCTGCAATCCGATCGTGAACCTGGAGGACACGGCGTCCGACCACGTCGCCGTCTTCCGGCACCGGTACAGCAGGCATCTGGACGAACCGGGCTGGAAGGACCTCGTCCGGCGCCTTCAGGCGGCCAGTCCCCTGTTCGCCCGGCTGTGGGCGTCCCACGACGTGGCGCTGCCGGGGCCGAGCGCCAAGGTCTTCCGGCACAGCGCCGTCGGCGAGATCCGCACCCGTACCACGAGCATGGACATCACCGCGTCGCCGAACGCGCGGCTCGTCGCCTACACGCCGGCCGACGAGGAGAGCCGGGACCGGATCGGCCGGCTGCTCGCCGATCCCGGGGCCGCGGCCACCGACCACCGGCACTGAGCGGCGCCGGGCTCAGTGGCGGGCACGCCGCGCGATCACCACGAGGTCGACGGCGGCGATGACGGCGACCGCCGCGCAGATGCCCGCCGCGGTCATGGAGCCGCCGCCGGAGGCGTCCACCGTGAACACGATCGCGGCGGCGACCGCGCCGACCAGCGCGGCCGTGGACAGCACCGCCCGCAGGAGCAGCGGGCTGCGCGCGGTCAGGGGCTCGTCCCCGCGCGGCTGCTCGTGCGGGTACGGTCCGTGCGACCCGGGGCCGTGCCAGCCCGGGTCCTTCCGGCCGATGTCGTGCCGCTCGGGCTCGCCGAGTTCGGGCTCGTGCCGCTCGGGTTCGTTCCGGTCAGGTTCGTTCCGGTCGGGCTCGTGCCGCCCGGGCCCGTCCGCTCCGGTGCCGCCCACGGCTCACCTGGCGTAGGTGCCGACGAGCGTCCCCGACGCGACGACCTTGTCCTCGACGGCGGTGCGCAGGTCCTCGGCGGTGAAGCCGTCGCGCAGCCCGGACGGCTCCGCCAGCCCGTACAGCCGGAAGAAGTACCGGTGCGGGTCGTCGCCCGCCGGGGGCTTCGGCCCGCCGTAGCCCTCGGAGCCGTAGTCGTTGCGCCCGAGGACGGCGCCGGTCGGCCGCTCCCCGGCGTCCAGGCCGGTGGTCACCGGGTCGATGCCGGCGAGCAGCCAGTGCGCGAACGTGCCGACCGGGGCGTCGGGGTCCTCGCACGCCAGCGCCAGTTCCACGACCTCCTCGGGCGCGGGGGACCACTCCAGCGGCGGCGAGAGGTCCCCGCTGTCGTGGGAGTAGTCCGACGGCATGAGCGTGTGGTCGCGGAACGCGGCGCTCCTCAGCGTCATCTCTTCCATAGGGCGCTCGTGCCCCGTCACGCGCGGTCGATGCACGCGCCGTCCCGGTCGACCCGCAGGTCAGCCCGCGCTGGAGGCCGCCCAGATGTTGATCCCCGCCTCGACGGCGTCCCGGTCGATCGCGGCCAGTTCGTCCGGGGTGAAGTCGAGCCGGTCGAGGGCGGCGAGGTTCTCCTCCAGCTGCGCGACGCTGCTCGCGCCGATCAGCGCCGAGGTGACCCGGCCGTCCCGCAGCGACCAGGCCAGCGCCATCTGGGCGAGCGACTGCCCGCGCCCCTCGGCGATCCGGTTCAGCGTCCGCACGTGCCGCAGGTTGTCCTCGGTGAGCAGACTGGTGGACAGCGACGTCCCCCTGCTCGCCCGGGAGCCCTCCGGGACCCCGTCGAGGTACTTGCCGGTCAGCATCCCCTGCGCCAGCGGTGAGAACGCGATGCAGCCGGCGCCCTCCCGGTCGAGCGTGTCGAGCAGCCCGCCCTCGATCCAGCGGTTGAGCATCGAGTAGGACGGCTGGTGGATGAGCAGCGGGGTCCCCATCTCCCGCAGGATCGCCGCCGCCTCGGCGGTGCGCTCGGGGGAGTAGGACGAGATCCCGGCGTAGAGGGCCTTGCCGGACCGGACGGCCCGGTCCAGCGCCCCCATCGTCTCCTCCAGCGGCGTCTCCGGGTCGAAGCGGTGGCTGTAGAAGATGTCGACGTAGTCGACGCCCATCCGGCGCAGCGACTGGTCGAGGCTCGCGAGCAGGTACTTGCGCGACCCCCACTCGCCGTACGGGCCCGGCCACATGTCGTACCCGGCCTTGGTCGAGATGATGATCTCGTCCCGGTACGGGGCGAGGTCCTCGCGCAGGATCCGGCCGAAGTTGGTCTCCGCGGACCCGTACGGCGGGCCGTAGTTGTTGGCGAGGTCGAAGTGGGTGACGCCGAGGTCGAACGCGCGCCGCAGGATGGCCCGCTGGACGTCCAGCGGGCGGTCGTCGCCGAAGTTGTGCCACAGGCCCAGCGAGATCGCCGGGAGCCTCAACCCGCTCCGCCCGCACCGCCGGTAGGGGAGCCGCTCGTATCGCTCACTGTCTGCCACGAAGGTCATGGTCAGGAGTATTTCAGGACAAGCGGCTCACCGGACGCGGCGCCGGCCGCCGTCGGGCCCGTCCTCCCCCCGAGGGTGATCTCCGTCACCGACCGCGTCACCGACCGCGGCGGCGGGCGGCGGCGGCGCGGGAGTACACAAAGGAACGAGGCCCCGACTGTCATGTCTGCGAGGGTGAAGGGGGCTGTGAAGTGGCAAGAATGGTCTGAGATCTGGACGAGGAGGTCCCAGTGGTCGTGCTGCGCAGTTATGTGTCGGGTTCCTGGCGTGCCCCGGAGGAGGAGGGGGCGCCGTTGCACGACGCCGTCACCGGGGAGGAGGTCGCCCGGATCTCCTCTGCGGGGGTCGACATGGGCGCCGCCCTGGAGTACGGGCGGTCCGTCGGCGGCCCGGTGCTGCGGGAGCTGACGTTCCACCAGCGCGCGGCCCTGCTGAAGGCGGTCGCGTCCCACCTGCGGGAGCACCGCGAGGAGTTGTACGCCCTGTCGGCCATGACGGGCGCGACGCTGAACGACTCGAAGTTCGACGTCGACGGCGGCATCGGCGTCCTGTTCGCCTACGCGAGCAAGGGCAAGCGGGAACTGCCGAACGACACGGTGCTCGTCGAGGGCGAAGTGGAGCCGCTCGGCAAGGGCGGGACGTTCGTCGGGCAGCACCTGTGCACGCCGTCGCGCGGCGTCGCGGTGCAGATCAACGCGTTCAACTTCCCGGTGTGGGGCCCGCTGGAGAAGCTCGCGCCCGCGTTCCTCGCGGGGGTGCCGAGCCTGATCAAGCCGGCGAGCCAGACCGCCTACCTGACCGCCCGGCTGGTCGAGCTGATCGTCGAGGCCGGGATCCTGCCCGAGGGCTCGGTGCAGATGGTCTGCGGCGAGCCCCGCGACCTCCTCGACCACCTCACCGAGCAGGACATCGTCGGGTTCACCGGTTCGGCGTCCACCGCCCGGCTCCTGCGCACCCACCCCGTCATCGTGGGGAACGCGGTGCGGTTCAACGCCGAGGCCGACTCGCTGAACTGCTCGGTCCTCGGGCCG
Source organism: Actinomadura sp. NPDC000929 (assembly GCF_040492065.1). NCBI lineage: Bacteria > Bacillati > Actinomycetota > Actinomycetes > Streptosporangiales > Thermomonosporaceae > Actinomadura > Actinomadura sp. NPDC000929. The sequence goes on from NZ_JBEUPA010000210.1 coordinate 5,714, forward strand.
GACGCGACGCCCGGCACGAAGGAGTTCGACCTCTACGTCAGGCAGCTCGCCACGGAGATGACCGTGAAGGCGGGCCAGAAGTGCACGGCGATCCGCCGGGCGCTCGTCCCCGCCGCCCTGATCGACGACGTCGCCGAGGCCGTCCGGGAACGGCTGGCGAAGGTCACGGTCGGGAACCCGTCCGACCCGTCCGTGCGGATGGGCGCCCTCGCCACGCTCGACCAGCGCGAGGAGGTGCGGCGCTCCCTGAAGGCCCTCATGGACGCGGGCAGCGTCGTGTTCGGCGACCCCGAGCGGGTCGAGGTCGTGGGCGCGGACGCCGAGCGCGGCGCGTTCATCTCCCCGGTCCTGCTGCGCGCCGACGACGCGGGCCGCGCCGAGCCGCACGAGGTCGAGGCGTTCGGGCCGGTCAGCACCCTGATGCCCTATGAGGGCGCCGAGCAGGCCGTCGAGCTCGCCGCGCGCGGGCGCGGCAGCCTCGCCGGGTCGGTCGTGACCGGTGACGAGGAGTTCGCCCGGAAGGTCGTGCTCGGCGCCGCGCCGTGGCACGGCCGGCTGCTCGTGCTGAACGCCGAGGACGCCCAGGAGTCGACCGGGCACGGCTCGCCGCTGCCCGCCCTCGTCCACGGCGGCCCCGGGCGGGCCGGCGGCGGCGAGGAGATGGGCGGGATCCGCGGGGTGGTGCACCACATGCGGCGCACCGCCGTCCAGGCCGGGCCGGCGATGCTCACCTCCATCACCGGGCGCTGGGTCCCCGGCACCGACCGGACCGTCACCGACGTGCACCCGTTCCGCAAGCACCTGGAGGACCTGCGCGTCGGCGACACCGCCGTCGGCGGCCCCCGGGTCGTCACCCTCGACGACGTGGAGCACTTCGCCGAGTTCACCGGCGACACCTTCTACGCCCACACGGACGAGGAGGCCGCCGCGGCGAACCCGTTCTTCGGCGGGCGCGTCGCCCACGGCTACCTCGTCGTGTCGTTCGCGGCCGGGCTGTTCGTGGAGCCGTCCCCGGGGCCCGTCCTGGCGAACTACGGCCTGGAGAACCTCCGGTTCCTCACGCCCGTCAAGCCGGGCGACGAGCTGACCGTCACCCTGACGGCCAAGCAGATCACGCCGCGCGAGGGCGCCGACTACGGCGAGGTCCGCTGGGACACCGACGTCACGAACCAGGAGGGGGCCTCGGTCGCCAAGTACGACGTCCTGACGCTGGTGGCCAAGCGCCCGCGGCACGACTGATCTTCGGGCCTGGGGGCCCGGCCCGCGGGATGATACGCATGAGGGGAGGCGTCTGCGGGGGAGACGGTCACGTTCAGCGCTGAACGGGGTGCGCCCATGATCAGTCCCCTGCACATCCAGACCGTGCGCGAGGTCGTCCGCACCGGCTCGTTCGCGGACGCGGCCCGCAACCTCGGCTACACCGCGTCCGCCGTCTCCCAGCAGATCGCCGCGCTGGAGCGCGCCTGCGGCCTGGTGCTGTTCGAGCGCCGGGCGCGCAGCGTGCGCCCGACGAGCGCCGCGTTCCTGATGGTCAGCAAGGGCAACGACGTGCTGTCGGCCCTCGACACCCTGGAGCGGGAGCTGCGCACGGTCGCCAGCGGCGAGCGCGGCGCCCTGCAGCTCGGCAGCTTCCCGACCGCCAGCGCCCGGATCCTGCCGCGGGTGCTGGCGGAGCTGTCGCGGGTGCGGCCCGGCATCGACATCACGCTGGCCGAGGGCGAGCCGGACGAGCTGCTGCCCGAGCTGCTCGACGGCGACCTCGACCTCCAGCTCGCGTACCGGTACGACCTGTTCCCGCGCACCTGGCCCGACCAGATCGTGGAGACGCCGGTGATGGACGAGAACCTGGTGCTGTGCGTCCCGCGGGACCACCCGCTCGCCGGGGGCCGCACCGTCCGGCTCCGCGACCTGCGGTCGGAGACGTGGATCGCGAGCCGCCCGGAAAGCGCGGGCGCGCAGGCGCTGCTGCGCTTGTGCGGCACCGCCGGGTTCGTCCCCGACATCGCGTTCCGCAGCAACGACTACGCCGTGGTGTGCGGGCTGGTCGGCTGCGGTCTCGGCATCGCGCTCGTCCCGGCGCTCGGCTGCGTCCCCGCGCCGGGGCTGAGGACGCTGCGGCTCAGCCGCCGCAGCCCGCGGCGGCACGTCACCGTGCTGCGCCGCGCCACCAACACCAACCCGCTCGTCAAGGACGCCATGCGCGGCCTCATCGAGGTCGCCCGGGGAGTCCAGAGCGAGGTCGGGGGCGCCACCGGCCCTTGAGCTCCATCGCCGCGCGGACGCGCTCCTGGGCGAGCGCGACGGCGGCCTCGTGCGTCGTCGTGCCCTGCGCGCGGGCCGCGTCGAGGACCCGGCCGGTGTTGTCGCGCATCTTCGCCGAGACCGCGGCGAACACCGCGTCCGGGTCGGGGCGGAACGCCGAGTAGCGGGCGTCCATCGCGAACGCCGCCGCGACGACGCCGCCCGCGTTGGCGACGAAGTCCGGCACGACCGTCACGCCGCGCTCGGCGAGGACGCGCTGCGCCGCCCGCCCGGTGGGCAGGTTCGCGCCCTCCACCACGATCGACGCCCGGACGTCCGAGGCCGCCTCCTCGTCGATGACGTCCTGGAGCGCTGCCGGGACGAGGACGTCGGCCGGGACCGACAGCTCGGCGCCGGGGGGCAGCAGCCGCCCGCCGTACTCCCGCACCGCCGCGTCGCCCGCCTCGGCGCGCAGAGCGAGGAGCCGTCCGACGTCCAGGCCGTCCGGGTCGTGCAGCGCGCCGTGCACGGTCGAGACCGCCACGACCGCCGCGCCCAGCTCGTCCAGGCGCCGCGCCGCCGCGTGCCCGACCGCGCCGAACCCCTGCACCGCGACGCGCGCGCCCCGCAGGGACATCCCCGCGTGCCGGGCGGCGGCGTCGGCCGCCTCCGCGACACCGAAGCCGGTCACGCCCAGCTCGTCGTAGGGCATGCCGCCGAGGACGTGCGGGGTGCCGACGGCCGCGCCCCGGTCGTCCAGCTCGTCCTGGACGATCGCCGCGTCCCGCTCCGACAGCCCCATGTCGAGGCCCGCCACGTACCGGCGGGGGATCTCCTGCGCCAGCGCCCGCACGAACGCGCGCAGGACCGCCTCCCGGTCGGACGACGCGGGGTCCGCCGCGATCCCGGCCTTGGCGCCGCCGAAGAACAGGTCGACGCCCGCCCACTTGTAGGTCATCACCCGGGCGAGCCGCGCCACCTCCGCGACCGTCACCGACGGGCTCATCCGCATGCCGCCCTTGCCCATGCCGCGGGCGGTGTTGTCGATGACGAGCACGCCCCGCATCCCGGTCCGGGCGTCGGAGACGCACACGACCCGCTCGGGGCCCCACTCGTCCATCATCGCGAGCACGTCAGACACAGTTGTTCTCCGGGCGCAGGGCGTCGCCGGCGAAACGCGCGGCGTTCAGGGGGGCGACGTCGGTGAAGGGCGCTCGGCCGAGGTACAGGTCGCGGACGACCTCGCCGACCGCCGGGCCCTGGAGGAAGCCGTGGCCGGAGAAGCCGGCCGCGTAGAGGAACCGCGACACCGACGCGTCCTCGCCGATGAGCGCGTTGTGGTCGGGCGTCATCTCGTAGAGGCCGGCCCAGCCGCCGGTCAGGCCGGCGTCGAGCAGGCGCGGCGCCCGGGCGCCGATCGCCTCGGCGAGCCGGGGGAGCCACGCGTCGGACCGGCTCAGATGGAAGCCGGGGCGCTCCTCGGGATCGGACATGCCGAGCATCAGGCCCTCGCCCTCCGCGTGGAAGTAGAACGACGTCGCGAAGTCGATCGTCATCGGCACCGGGCGCGGCAGGTCCGGGAGCGGCCCGGTGAAGACGATCTGGCGGCGCAGCGGCTCGACCGGGAGGTCGACGCCGGCCATCCGCCCGACGGCCGCCGACCAGGCCCCGGCCGCGCAGACGACGGCGGGCGTGCGGATGCGCCCCCGCGTGGTCCGGACGGCCCTGATCTCACCGCCGCCGGTCTCGATGCCGACGACCTCGCAGCCGGTGCGGATCGCCGCGCCGTGCCGCCGCGCGCCCGTCGCGTACCCGAGGACGACCGACTCCGGCGTGCAGTGCCCGTCGTCGGGGGAGAACGCGGCGGCCAGCAGCCCGTCCGGGACGATCAGCGGCGACAGCCGGCGGGCCTCCGCGACCGAGACCATCCGGCTCGGGACGCCCAGCTCGTTCTGCAGGGCCACGCCCGCCTCGAACGCCGCGACGTCCTCGGGCCGCGACAGCAGGAACAGGTAACCGACGCGGTGCAGGTCGATCTCCTGGCCGGGCCGGCGGGAGAACCGGGCGAACGCCTCCAGGCTGCGGGCGCCGAGCCGGATGTTGACCTCGTCGGAGAACTGGGCCCGCACCCCGCCCGCCGCCCTGCACGTCGAGCCCGACCCGAGCGCGTCCCGCTCGACGAGGACCACGCGCCGCACGCCCGCCTCGGCGAGGTGGAACGCGATGCTCGTCCCCATGACGCCGCCGCCGATGACGACGACGTCGGCCTCCGTCTCCGCCTCGGTCCCCACGGCCGCCCCTACAGCCGGAAGCCGAGGTCGGGGGCGATCTCCAGGACGTCCATCTGCGCCTTCTGCAGCCGCCCCGAGGTGTCCCAGTTCATCGACTGCCAGCGGGTGAACTGGTCCAGGACCCACATGCCCGACTGGCGGCTGCCGTTGCCCGAGCGCCCGTTCCCGCCGAACGGCAGGTGCGCCTCCGCGCCGGAGGTGGAGTTGTTGACGCTCACCATCCCGGCCGAGATCCGCCGGCGGAACGCGAAGACCTTCGCCGGGTCGCCGGTGTAGATCGAGGCGGACAGGCCGTAGCCGGGGGCGTTGGCGAGGGCGATCGCCTCGTCCAGCGTCCGGTAGGCGGCGACGCCGACGATCGGCCCGAACGCCTCGTGCGTGAAGAGCGCGTCGCCGGGCCCCACCCCGTCGACGATCACCGGGTGGTAGAACAGCCCCGCCTCCGGGTCCCCGGCGAAGCCCTCCCGCGGCGCGGCCGCCGTGATCCGCCCGGTGGCCGACGACCCGTGCACGGTGTGGCCCGGCCCGATCCAGCCGAGCGCCTTCTCGAAGCCGTCCGCGAACCGCTCGCTGATCAGCGGCCCGAACAGCACGTCGCCCGCCGGGTCGCCGACGGGCGCGGCGCGCACCGCCTCGTCCAGCAGCCGCACGAACTCGCCGTGCACCGACTCGTGGACGATCGCGGTCCCGAGGGAAGTGCAGCGCTGCCCGGCCGTCCCGAACCCCGAGAACAGGGCGCCCTCGACGGCGAGCGGCAGGTCGGCGTCCTCGGCGACGACCATCGGGTTCTTGCCGCCGAGTTCCAGGCACGGCGTCTGGAGGTGGCGGCCGCACAGCTCCCCGATCCGCGCGCCGACCTCCGTGGAGCCGGTGAAGCCGACCTTGTCGACGAGCCCCTCGTCCAGCGCCCGCTCCAGGCCGCGGAAGGTCTCGGCGCCGTCGGCGTGGACCACGTTGAGGACGCCGTCCGGCAGCCCCGCGTGGGCGAACAGCTCGTAGAACGCGTCGGCGCAGGCCGCCGCGTACTCGGCGGGCTTCCACACCACCGCATTACCGCACAGCAGCGCGGGGACGATGTACCAGGACGGCACCGCGACCGGGAAGTTCCCCGCCGTGACGACGGTGACGACGCCGACCGGGTCCCGGAAGGTGAACAGCTGCTTGTCGGGCATCTCGGACGGGACGGTCTGCCCGTACAGCCGCCGCCCCTCCCCGAGGAAGAACGCGCAGGTGTCGGCGATCTCCTGGACCTCGCCGAGGGCCTCGGCGCGGGGCTTGCCGACCTCCCGGGTGACGAGCGCGGCGAGGGCCGCCTTGTTGGCCTCGACGAGCCGGCCGACCGCGGCGACCGCCTGCCCGCGGACGGGCGCC
>NZ_JBEUPA010000211.1:0-11216 GCF_040492065.1 Actinomadura sp. NPDC000929
GCCAGGCACCCCGACTCGGGATCACCCGGCACCCGTAGATGTCCTTGTCCGACGCCTTGTCCAGCGCCCGGTCGAAGTACACCCCCGGCGAACGCGTGAGCTGGGACGTCACCACCCGTTCCGTGCCGTTGGCGATGAACGTCCCCTTGGGGCTCATCAGCGGGAAGTCGCCCATGAACACCGTCTGGCTCTTGATCTCACCGGTGGTGTTGTTGATGAACTCCGCCGTGACGAACAACGGGGCGGAGTAGGTCATGTCCTTCTCCTTGCACTCCTCGACGGAGTACTTCGGAGGCTCGAACCGGTGGTCCCGGAACGACAGGGACATGGTCCCGGAGAAGTCCTCGATCGGACTGATCTCCTCGAAGATCTCCTCCAGCCCCGACTGCGTGGGAACGTCCCTGCGCCCGGCCTGGTGAGCCGCCTCGACCCGGGCCTTCCAGCGCTCGTTGCCGACCAGCCAGTCGAACGAGTTGGTCTGCAGGGCAAGGAGGTCCGGAACCTCGAGGGGCTCGTGGATGCGTGAAAAGGAGACGCGGCGGGGACCGGCGGGTACGGCGGAAGCGGTGCGCGAGGCTGCCAACAGGTGTGTCCTTCCGAGGGCTCGCGGCGGACTGGCGGCGCGCACGCCGGACGACTTCACGGCCGATACGGGAGGAGGGGACGTCGAGGCGAGCGCGGAAGGGCAGCATAGAGCAGAATGCAGACAGATGTCCACACCTACTTCAATTGTCAACCTCGATCCCGGGACCAGGATGACACGCTTCCCTCTCCCCCGTCAAGCCGCACACCGGAGAAGACCCATGAAAGGAACGTTCGGGTAGTTCGCGGTCAGAAGTACGCCTGCCACGCGGATGAAATTCCCGATGGGAGCCGGTCCGTCCACGGTACGGGCGGGCACCGACTTTGGTCGGTGTCGGCGCGCGGCCCCTGCCGCTAGCCTCGGCCCGTGAGCGAGACGTTCCACCAGGCGGGGCACGGCGCGCGGCGCCTGCTGTGGTCCGCGGCCTGCGTCGCCGCGGCGGCCGGCGCGCTGGGCGCGCTGACGCTGTGGGGCCGTTTCAGCGCGGACGTGACCGGCGCCGTCCTGACCCTCGACATCGCGGTCGCCCTGGCGAGCTGGCTGCTGTCACCGCTTCTGCTCTGGCGGCCGGTGGGCGTCGCCATGGCGCTGACCGTGCTCGCGGCGCTGTCCCCCACCGCCACCCCGGCGGCCAGCATCGGCGTGCTGCAGGTCGCGCAGCGGCGCCCGTTCCGGGTCGCGACGCTGGTCGGCGCGGCGGGAGTCGCGGCGCACGTCGCGCAGGGGCTGTGGCAGCCGAACCGGGGCATCTCCTTCGGCTGGTGGCTGCTGCTCATCGCCCTCGGCTACGGCGCGCTGGTCGGCTGGGGCGCGCTGGCGCGGGCGCGCCGGGAGCTGCTGGTGTCGCTGCGCGAGCGGGCCCGGCGCGCCGAGGCCGAGCAGGGCCGGCGGGTCGCCGAGGCGCGCATGGCCGAGCGGACCCGGATCGCCCGGGAGATGCACGACGTGCTCGCCCACCGGCTGTCGCTGCTGGCGACCTACGCGGGCGCGCTGGAGTACCGGCCGGACGCCCCGCCGGAGAAGCTGTCGCACGCGGCCGGGGTGGTCCGCGCCGGGGTGCACCAGGCGCTCGACGAGCTGCGCGAGGTCATCCTGCTGCTGCGCGCCGAGGACGCCGACGAGGAGGACCGGCCCCAGCCCGTCCTGCGGGACGTGCCCCGGCTGGTGGAGGAGTCCCGCGACGCGGGCGGGCGGGTGGAGCTGCGCGACGAGACGGTCGGCGCGTCCGCCCTTCCGGCGGCGGCCGGGCGCACCGCGTACCGGATCGTGCAGGAGGGGCTGACCAACGCCCGCAAGCACGCCGCGGGACGTCCCGTCCAGGTGGTGCTGGAGGGGCGGCCCGGGGCCCGGCTCGTGGTCGACATCCGCAACCCGCTGCCCGAGGACGGCGCGGGGCCGCTCGCACCCGGCAGCGGGACGGGCCTGGTGGGACTGACCGAGCGGGTGCGCCTGGCGGGCGGGCGGCTCGACCACCAGGCCGCCGAGGGCGAGTTCCGGCTGCGCGCCTGGCTACCATGGCCCGCGTGACCCGTCCCCTGCGCGTCCTGATCGTGGACGACGACGCCCTCGTCCGCGCCGGTCTGTCGATGATGCTGGACGGGACGGGCGGCATCGCCGTCGCGGGCGAGGCCGCCGACGGCGACGAGGTGCCCGCGGCCACCGACGCGCACGCCCCCGACGTCGTGCTGATGGACCTGCGGATGCCGCGCGTGGACGGCATCACCGCGACCCGCAGGCTGCGGGCCCGCCCGAGCCCCCCGGAGGTCATCGTGCTGACGACCTTCGACTCCGACGAGAACATCCTGCACGCGCTGCGCGCGGGCGCCAGCGGGTTCCTGCTGAAGGACACCCCGCCGGACCAGATCGTCCACGCCGTGCGGCAGGTCGCCGCCGGCAACCCGATCCTGTCGCCGCGCGTCACCCGGCGCCTCATGGACCGCGCCGCGGTCGAGGCCGGCGCCTACCAGCGCGCCCGCGCGGCGCTCGCCCGGCTGAGCCCCCGCGAGAACGACGTGGTCCTGGCGATCGCCCGCGGTCGCTCCAACGCCGACATCGCCGCCGAGCTGTTCATGAGCGTGGCCACGGTCAAGGCGCACGTCTCCAGCGTCCTGACCAAGCTCGATCTGGACAACCGCACCCAGATCGCTCTGCTGGCCCACGACGCCGGCCTCGCCTGACCGGCTCGCCCGCTCGCCTTCACACCGTCCCCCCTTGCGCGCCGCCGTAGCCGCATGCCAATCTTGGAACGACCATTCCAAGTTGGGGAGGCGGACCGGTGCCGGACGTCAAGCACTTCGATCCCGACGCCGTCCTGGACCGGGCGGTGCGGCTGTTCTGGCGGCGCGGCGCCGCCGCGACGGGCATCGCCGAGGTGGTGGCCGAGACAGGCGTCAACCGGTCGAGCCTGTACGCGACGTTCGGCGGCAAGCGGGACCTGTACGTGGCGGCGCTGCGCCGCTACACCGAGCGGCAGTCGCGCCCGGTGTTCGACCGGCTCGCCGCCGACGGGCGGGGCCTGCCTGGCATCGCCGCGTTCTTCGACGGGCTCGTCGCCGCGCGGTGCTCCGGCGAGCACGCCCGCTGGGGCTGCATGGTGTCCAACGCCCACGCCACGCAGGACGGGGACGACCCCGACGAGCGGGAGGTGCTCGACGCCCACCATGAGGCACTGTGCACCGCCATGCGCTCCGCCCTTCTCGCGGCCCGCGAGCACGGGCAGCTGCGCGACGACGTGGACGTGGGATCCGCCGCGCAGATGCTGGCGCTGCTGGCCTACGGGGTGAACCTGCGCTCTCGCGCCGGGGCCGGCCCCGGCGAGCTGGCGGACACCGTGGACGCCGCCCTGCGCTCCCTCTCCCCCGCACCTGACCAGCCGTGAAGGAGACGACGATGGCCGAGTTCAGCGTCTACGACGAGACCGACGCTCCCGCCGACGCCCGCCCGCAACTGGAGGCCGCCAAGAAGCGGATGGGGTTCGTCACCACGCTCAACGGGGTGATGGCCGAGTCGCCGGAGCTGCTCGCCGGCTACAACGCCCTGTCGGAGCAGTTCATGAAGTCGTCGCTGCCGGGCCACGCCAAGCACACCGTGCTGATCACCGCCAGCGTGCTGAACGGCTGCGAGTACTGCGTGGCCGCGCACTCCACGGTGGCGCTGCGGGCCCGCGTCCCCGCCGAGGTGGTGGAGGCGCTGCGTGCGGGGCGGGCCCTGGACGATCCCGCGCTGGAGGCCGTCCGCCGCCTCACCGGCGCCATGGTCACGCGGCGCGGCTGGGTGGACGACGCGGACGTCGAGGCGTTCCTGGCCGCCGGCCACACCCGCCGCCACGTCCTGGACGTCGTCCTCGGCGTCGGCATGAAGACCCTGTCCAACTACACCAACCACATCGCCCACACGCCGCTCGACCCGGCCTGGAAGGAGCAGGAGTGGACGGCTCCCTCCTGACGGAGCCGCTCACACCGCGGCGGTCCGGGCCCCGGCTTCCCCGGACGCCGTCTCCGCGGCCGGCGCGGGCTTCGCGACCGCGCCGCTGCGGGCCGACGCCGCCACGAGCACGGCGAGCACGACGAAGATCGCGGCGGCGATGGCGCCGGTGAGGTGCAGGCCGGCGGTGAACGCGGCGCGGGCGCCGTCCAGCAGCTCCTCGGCCCGCGCGGGCGGCAGGTGGCCGCCGGCGGCGACGGCGCCGGCCAGGGTGCGGGCCGCGGCCCCGCCGACGTGGTCCATCCGGGCCTGGTAGACGGAGGCGCCGATCACGCCGATGACCGCCAGGCCCAGCGATCCGCCGAGGTAGTTGCCGGTCTCCGACATCGACGCCGCCGAGCCCGCGCGTTCGGGCGGGACGGACCCGACCACCAGGCCGGTGCCCAGCGCGAACAGCGGGCCGGTGCCGAGGGCCAGGACGGTGATGCCGGCGATGACGGCCGCGGCCCCGTCCGACACCGTCAGCGGGAGGCAGCCCACCGCCGACACCGCCAGTCCGGAGGCGATCGCGGTGGCCGGGCGGATCCGCCTGGCCAGTGCGGGCGCCGCCATCGTCCCCACCGCGACGCCCAGCCCCATCGGCGCGAACAGCACGGCCGAGGCCAGCGGCGAACGGCCCAGCACGTCCTGCAGGTACTGGGTCACCATCAGGCCCGTCCCCGCCATGGCGACGCCCGCGAGCACCAGCGATACCAGGACGGCGCTGAGCGGGCGGCTGCGCAGCAGCCGCAGGTCCAGCAGGGGGTGTTCGAGCCGGAGCTGGCGCCGGACGAACACGGCGCCGGCGACCGCTCCGCCGGCGAGCGCGGCGGCGGGGACGGCGCCGCGGCCGTCGGCGAGCGTCAGCTGCTTCAACCCGTAGACCATCGGCAGGACGGCGGCCAGGGAGAGCCCGACGCTGAGCGGGTCGACGCGCCGTCCGGCCGACCGGTCCCGGAACTCCGGCAGCAGGAACGGCCCGGCCGCCAGCAGCAGCGCCATGACCGGGACCGCGACCAGGAACACCGATCCCCACCAGAAGCGCTGGAGCAGCAGCCCGGCCAGCACCGGGCCGAAGGCCCCGCCCGCGAACTGGCAGGTGGCCCAGATCGCGATGGCCTTCCCGCGCTCGCGCTCGTCGCGGAAGATGTTGGTGATCAGCGCCAGCGTCGAGGGCATCAGCGTCGCGCCCGCCACGCCCAGCAGCGCCCGGGCGGCGATCAGCGTGCCCGGGCTGGGGGCGTAGGCGGCGACGGCCGACAGGACGGCGAACGCGGCGGCGCCGGCGAACAGCAGGCGGCGGCGTCCGATCCGGTCGCCCAGGGTCCCCATGGTGATGACGAAGCCGGCGACCATGAAGCCGTAGGCGTCGCTGATCCACAGCTGCTCGGTGCCGCCGGCCCCCAGGTCGGTGCTCAGCTGCGGCAGCGCCAGCAGCAGCGCCGTCATGTCCATCGCCATCACCAGGGACGGCAGCGCGAGGACGGCCAGCGCGAGCCACCGGCGCGTCCCGGCGTCCTGCCCGTTGTGCTCCATGTCGTTCTTCCTCTTCGGAGTGGGATCACGTGTCACGGGGTGATCGGAGCGGGCGCGCGGTTCTCGACATCGGTCCGCGGGAAAAACTGGGAAGGTGTGTCGAAGGCGGCTGAACGGCTCCGACGTCTCCCCTGCGAGGCGCCGCCGGGGCGCCGGGGCGGAGGGGAGACCACCGTGAAGTACATGCTCATGCTGTACGCGTCGCAGCGGGCCTACGACGAGATGGCGGGCAACGTGCCCGAGGGCGAGGCCGTCTGGTCCGCCGAGGAACTGGCCGGGATGCACGCGTTCATGGAGAGGTTCAACCAGGACCTGGTCGAGTCCGGGGAGTTCGTGGACGCCCAGGGGCTGGCCGCGCCCGTCCACACCCGCCGCTTCCACATGAAGGACGGGGCGCCGGCCGTGACCGACGGCCCCTACCCCGAGACCGCCGAGGTCCTCGCCGGATACACCGTCATCGAGTGCGACGGTTTCGACCGCGCCTCGCAGATCGCCGCACGGCTCGCGCAGTGCCCCGGCCCGCGGGCGGCACGGGAGCGGGCGTACGTGGACCTGCGGCCGATCGTCGACGGGCGCGCCGACCTGGAGCCGTGACCGCGCCGCCGGAGGAGGCCTGGGACCTGCTGCGCCCGCTGGCGCCGCAGGTCCTCGGCGCGCTGGTGCGCCGGTACGGGCACTTCGACGCCGCCGAGGACGCCGTCCAGGAGGCGCTGGCCGCCGCCGCCTCGCAGTGGCCGGAGCAGGGGCTTCCCGCCGACCCGCGCGCCTGGCTGATCACGGTGGCGTCGCGCCGGCTGACCGACCTGCTGCGCGCCGAGCGGGCCCGCCGGCGCCGGGAGGACGCCCTGGCCGCGTGGACGCCGCCGGACGCGTGGCTCGCTCCCGCCGCCGACCGTCCGCCGCAGGACGGCGACGACACCCTGATCCTGCTGTTCATGTGCTGCCATCCGGTACTGGCGCCGGACCTGCAGATCGCGCTCACGCTCCGCTCGGTCGGCGGGCTGACGACGGCCGAGATCGCCCGCGCGTTCTTCGTCCCCGAGGCGACCATGGGGCAGCGCATCAGCCGCGCGAAGCGGCGCGTCCGCGACAGCCGCGTCCCCTTCCGGATGCCCGGCGCGGACGAGCGGCCGGCCCGGGTCGCCGCCGTCCTGCGCGTCCTCTACCTGGTCTTCACCGAGGGGTACGCCAGCACGGCCGGGCCGCACCTGTACCGGGGCGAGCTGGCGACCGAGGCGATCCGGCTGGCCAGGATCGTGCACCGGCTGCTGCCCGGCGACGCCGAGGCGACCGGTCTGCTCGCGCTCATGCTGCTCACCGACGCGCGACGTCCCGCTCGGACGGGTCCGGGCGGGGTCCTGGTCCCGCTCGCCGAGCAGGACCGGAGCGCGTGGAACGCCGAGTACATCGCCGAGGGGGTGGAGCTGCTGTCGGCGGCGCTGCCGCACGGGCCCGCCGGCCCCTACCAGGTGCAGGCCGCGATCGCCGCGCTCCACGACGAGGCCGCCACCGCGCGGGACACCGACTGGCCGCAGATCGCCGCCCTCTACGGGGTGCTGATGGAGCTGTCGCCCAACCCGATGGCGGCGCTCAACCACGCCGTGGCGGTCGCGATGGCTCGCGGGCCGGCCGCCGGGCTCGCCCTGCTGGAGGGGCTGCGGGACGACGCGCGGATCGCCGGGCACCACCGCCTGCACGCCGTCCGCGCCCACCTGCTGGAGATGTCCGGCGACGCCGCCGCCGCGCGGGCGTGCTACCTGGCGGCGGCCGAGCGCACCCACAGCCTTCCCGAGCAGCGCTACCTCCATGGCCGCGCCGCCCGCCTGGCGCGGACGGCCGCGGCGCCCGAGCGTCCGGCGGGCCGCTAGCCGCGCAGGCGGGTGACCGCCTGCGGGGTCAGGTGCCGCGCGAGCTCTTCGAGCAGGCCGACGATCTCGGCGACCCGGTGCGGGTCGTCGGTGTCCAGGGCCGCCGCGAGGGCGGCGTCGACGGTGCTGGACCGGACCTCCTCCACTCTGGCGGAGGGCTTCGGGGCGGGGCGGACGCGGACCCGGCGGCGGTCGTCGGGATCGGGCTCGGTGACGACGGCGCCCGTGTCGCGAAGCCGGGCGACCGCCGCCGACACCGCGCTCTGCGGAAGGCCGGTCCGGTCGGCGATCTCTCCGACGGCGCTGCCGGGGTGCGCGCGCACGTCGCTCACGACGATCAGGACGGTCCGGACGCTGGTGGAGTGCCGGCCGATGCCCTCGGTGGGCAGGGCCTCCTCGCCGATCTTCATCAGGGTCCGTCCCAGCAGGAAAAGCTCGACTCCGTCCATGCCGCCAACTTACATCAGCTTTGATGCATCAGACTTGATGTATCAATTTTGATGCTTTACGGTCGTCTCGGACGGGCGGAACCGCCCCCCGACCGAGAGGACCTTGCGATGGACACCGCCACGACCCCGACGACCGCGGGCATGCTCCGGACCGACGGCGCCGAGCTCTACTACGAGGTGCGCGGTACCGGTCCGATGCTGCTGATCTCCCAGAGCGGCGAGGGGGACGCCGGGCGCAGCACGGACCTGGTCGACCGGCTCGTCGCCGACCACACCGTGGTGACCTACGACCGCCGCGGCCTGTCCCGCAGCGTGCTGGACGACCCCGCCGCCGGGGTGAGCCTGGCCGCCCACGCCGACGACGTCCACCGCCTGCTGGCCGAACTGTCGGACGAGCCGGTGCTCATGCTGGGGTGCAGCCTCGGCGCCTCCATCGGGCTCCACCTGGCCGCCGACCACCCCGGCCAGATCAGCGTGCTCGTCGCCCACGAGCCGGTCACCCCGCGGCTGCTGCCCGCCGACCAGCGCGCCCGCCACGAGCGGGAACTGGCCCACATCCAGCGCGTCCACCGGCGCGACGGGCTCGCCGCCACGTTCGCGGCGATCGCCGGTGTGCTGGGCATCGACCCCGCCAGCCCCGACGTCGAGCCCGGCCTCACCCGGCACCCCATGACGCCCCAGCGAGCGCGCAACTTCGACTTCTTCGTCGAGCACGACTTCACCGCCGTCATCAACGACACCCTCGACGTCGCCGCGCTCACCGGGACCCCGACCCGGATCGTTCCGGCCTTCGGGCGGACCACCCCGCGCACGGTCTTCGACAGCAGGTGCGCCTTCGCGCTGGCCGACCTCGTCGGCACCGCGCCCCGGGAGTTCCCGGGCGGCCACAACGGCAACACCACCCACCCCCGCGCCTACGCCGCCGCTCTGCGCGCCGCCCTCAGCGCCCCTTGATCTTCCGCTCCGGCCCGGCCGCGGTCACGGGCTCGGCGCGGCCGTGAGGGCGCCGGCGCGGGCGGCGGCGTCCGCGGACGCGGCGGCCCGGTCGGCCGTCCGCTCGTCGACCGGCTCCCCGGTGATGAACAGCCGGTAGTAGAGGGGGGCGACGGCGAGCCGGACGACCTCGACCGCGTCCGTGCCCGCGGGGACCTCGCCGCGCTCGACGGCACGCCGGACGATGACGGCGGACTGCTCATGGCGCCGGGCGAAGAACGCGTGCAGGGATCGGGCGGCGTCGCCGCTCTGGGCCGCGGCCAGCACGAAGGCGCGCGCGACGGGGCCCTCGACGGGATCGGCGAAGCCGGCCGCGACGAGCCGGGCGAGGGCGCGCAGGTCGCCCGCGAGGGTGCCGGTGTCGGGGATCGGCCACGGTTCGGCGGAGGCGATCCCGAGGGCGTCGGCGATGAGGCCGTCGGCGTTCTTCCACCGCCGGTAGACGGTGGTCTTGTGGACCCCGGAGCGGGCCGCCGCCGCTTCGACGGTGAGCCCCTGGTAGCCGTGCTCGGACAGCACGGCGAGGGTCGCCTCCCGGACGGCGTCGCGCACCCGCGCGGTGCGGCCGCCGGGACGGACGGTCCCGGGCCCGGCGGCGGTCACCGCGCGGTCCTGCGGTTCCTGCTGTTGTCCATGCAATCGATGTTAACGCAACAATGATTGCGTTAACTTTGTCCTCGGGCGGAAACAGCAGTGGAGGGACGAGGGGGGACGAGATCCATGACAGAGGGTTCGCACGCCACGATCGAGGAGTTCAGGGTGTCCGGCCCGGACGCGGGGCCTTACAGCGTCGCCGCCGGGCCGGACGGGGCGTTGTGGTGCACGCTCGTCCACGAGGGCCGGATCGCGCGGCTGGCGCCGGACGGGGGCCTGACCGTGCACGGGCCCGTCCCCGCCGGACCGATGATCATCACGGCGGGCCCGGACGGCGCGCTGTGGTTCACCGCGTTCCACGGCGACGCGATCGGCCGGATCACCCCCGAGGGCGAGGTCGCGCGGTTCGCCCTGCCCGCGGGGTCGGGGCCGTGCGGGATCGCGGCCGGTCCGGACGGCGCCCTGTGGTTCACCCGCATGCACGCCGGCGACGTCGGCCGGATCACCGTGGACGGCCAGTTCAGCGCCTTTCCGGTGCCGGGAGAGGGCGCGATGCCCTCGATGATCGCGGCGGGTCCCGACGAGGCCCTGTGGTTCACCCTCAACCAGGGCAACGCCGTCGGGCGGATCGCGCCGGACGGGGAGGTCGCCGTCCATCCCCTGCCCACCGAGGGCTCCGCGCCGGTCGGCATCACCGCCGGGCCGGACGGCGCGCTGTGGTTCACCGGCATCGGCGCCGGGCACATCGGGCGGATCACCACCGACGGGAAGGTGACCGAGTTCCCGCTGCCCGACCGGGAAGCCCGCCCGCACGCCATCGTCGCCGGGCCCGGCGGGGACCTGTGGTTCACCGAGTGGGCCACCGCCCACGTCGGCCGCATCAGCCCCGACGGCCGCATCGACGAGCACCCGCTGCCGACGCCCGGATGCGAGCCGCACGGCATCGCGGTCGGACCGGACGGCGCCCTGTGGGTGGCGCTGGAGATCGGCGCGCTCGCCCGCGTCGCCGTCGCCTGACCCGCCCCCGCGGGCCGGACGGTTCGATCCCCGCCGAAGCGTCCGGGAGCGACCGTGGGCGGCATGGGTTCCCCAACGCACGCCACCGAGCCCCCCGCCGCCCCGCCGACCGGCCCCGCGTCCCGGCGCGGGGCGGTGCTCGCGATCCTGTGCGCCGGGATGTTCCTGGTGCTGCTGGACGTGACGATCGTCAACGTCGCGCTCCCCGGCATCGGCCGGGCGCTCGGCACCGGCCTGCCCGGCCTGCAGGGCGTCGTGGACGGCTACGCGGTCGCGATCGCGGGGCTGCTGCTGGGCGGTGGCGCCCTCGGCGACCGGGTCGGGCACCGCCGGACGACGCTCACCGGGTTCGCGCTGTTCGGGCTGGCGTCGCTGGCCTGCGGGGCCGCACCCGGCGCCGGCCCGCTCATCGCCGCGCGCGTCGCGCAGGGGGCGGGCGCCGCGCTGCTGCTGCCCGGCAGCCTCGCCCTGGTCACCGCCCACTATCCCGGACGGGCCGAGCAGGCGCGGGCCCTCGGGATGTGGGCCGGGATCTCCTCCACGGCGCTGCCGGCCGGGCCGCTGCTGGGCGGGCTGCTGGTCGACACGATCGGCTGGCGCTGGACCTTCCTGCTGAACGCGCCGATCGCCGCGGCCGCGATCGGCGGGGTCCGCGCGCTGGTGCGCGAGCCCCGCCGTGCCCGGCCGGGCGCGGCGCCGGACCGGGCGGGGATG
>NZ_JBEUPA010000212.1:0-11052 GCF_040492065.1 Actinomadura sp. NPDC000929
TAGCCGCGTGGCCGGAAATCGCGTAGGACGTCGGCCTCGCCGGATCACGCGCGCAATCCGCGGTGGTTCAGGCGGAGAGGTCGCCCTTCCCGCCGCGGTCGCGGCGCCGCAGGACCGCCATCACGGCGGCCGCCCGACGTCGCGACCAGGTGACCAGCGGGGCCAGCGGCTTGCCGCCGACCTCGAGCTGGTAGAAGCAGCCTGCCCCCGCCGCGGTGACGAGGATGGCGCCGATGGCGTCCAGGCGGGTCGGGGAGTGCCCGAGCACCACCCAGTCCAGCGTCAGGGCCACCGTCGGCTCCACGGCGGTCAGAACCGAGAACGTGGCGGCCTTCATGAGGCGCCGCCCGAAGATCAGGTTCTGTCCGACCTGGGCGACGAACCCCGTCAGCAGCCCGGACAGGAAGGTGAGGCCGACCACCCGCCAGCTGTGCCAGTCGGGGCCGGGCGTGATGCCCGGAACCGTCCGGCCGAGCGCGGCGGACGCGGTGATCACGATCGCCGTCAGCGCGGCCAGCGCGGCCGTCGACCGCATCATGGACTCGGCGATCGCGACGTTGACGCGGTCGCCGAGCGCCTCCCCCAGCCGGTCGTAGGTGAGGAGGAAGTTGCCGTAGCACGCCGCGGCCCCGAGTGCGAACAGCACACCCAGGAGGTCGGCGTGCCCCTCCCAGGGACGGGTCACGAGCAGCATCCCGGGCGTCGCCAGGGGGAGCCACAGCAGACCCGAGAGCCTGCGGGGGCTGTCGGTCACCATCTTCCAGATCGCCACCGCCAGCGGACCGGTCCACATGAGCGCGACGACGGTCCCCAGCGCCTCCAGCCGCTGGAGGGACAGCAGCGTGAGCGGGATCACGAAGGTGTTGCTGACCGCCATGCGGTTGATCAGCGTTCCCGCGTTGAGTTCCCGCAGCAGCCGCCGCCTGCCCCGCCGGATGAGCGCGGAGCGCTCCGCGAGGAGGACGAGGGGGATGGTGCCGAAGACGCCCGCCATGACGGCTGCCACCAGGGGCGATGCCTCGTCGATGACGAGGCCGTTGACCGCGTCCCCGCCGATGAGGGCGTAGAACACGATCAAGGTGATCACGAGCCCCGCTCCCGGCGTCCTGCCGAGGCGGCCGATGAAACCGGCCATTGGCCATCTCTCCTTTGTGTGCGTCCCGGACCGAGCCGGGGCGCGTTCGTGGTTCCGTGAACCCGATGCGCGTCCTGACCTGGAAGGCCCGGACGCGCACCCGGTCGTGAGAACCGGTGGCACGTCCCGAGCCTTTTCGGAACGGCGTGGCCGAGCCACGCACTGACGACCGTGTCGAGGCCGTCATCAGCGGCAACTCCGGCAGGCGGGCCGGAGAAACGAAGACCGGCGGGGAGGATGGCTCCTCTCCGCCCGGCACACGGAAGTGCCCCGGTGGGGACGGCTTGCAGCCGCCCCACCGGGGCACCGGGTCGGGCTCACTCCGGTGCGGTCATCGCACGAAGTAGAGCTCTTCGAACAGGTCGCCGGTCGGCACCCGTTCGCCCTTCGAGGGCCCGCCGGGGTCGCGGACGACCATGTGGCCGGCCTTCCCCCGGAACAGGCTGAAGGGACCGCACGGCTCCGGCGTCTCGCCGAGGATCTCGCCCAGCGGTCCGATCGCCATCATCCGTGCCGCCCCGTCCGGGTGGAGCCGCGCGAAGCGGTCGGCCAGGCCGATCGTGCTGCGCGCGGCGCTCGCCTCGTCGACCACGATGGCCAGGCCGTCCCTGCCATAGGTCAGCAGGTTGACGACGTCGGCCGCGTTGACGAGTCCGGTGTGGCCGTTCAGATCGGGCAGATCCTCTGGAGCGAACCGCCGCTCGGCGTCGAGTCCGCTCCAGACCGCCTGCTGGATGTCCGGGTCCAGGACGAACTTCCAGAGTCCTTCCGTCTTGGACAACTCGCCGCGAAGGCCGAGTTCCGACGGCCTCTCGCCCCGGGCGACGGCCGATTGGAGCCGGTGCCCGATGTCGTGAAGCGCGTCGTAGGCGGCCACCCGCACCCGGCCCTGGTGCTCGCCCAGCATCTCTCCGAGGATTCGGGTGAACCGTTCCTGCAGGAGATGGCGGTTTCGCCTCGTCCTCCGGAACCAGCTTTCGCACAGTTCGGGCAGGACGCGGTCCTGGACCAGGGCGGGGAGCAGCGGTAGCCAGTCCTCCTCGGCGGGAACGCGAAACAGGACTCGCACCTCGATCCCGTCGGGCAGGGTGTGAACCAGCTTCGCGACACTCCCGGCGAAGAGCCAGAGCGCTTCCCACGTCCCCAGCAGAGTGCCTCCGGGCTCGAAGACGATGGAATCCACGCGGTCGTCCATCAACGCCAGGAACCACCCGGAGGCCAGTGACTCCAGCGGGACCCCGGACGTCGACATCCGCGCCACCGGACGCCGCCGGCCGCGCAGGCTGCCAGCGCCCACCAGGAGCGTGATGACCTTGGGTGCGGTCTTCAACGCGTGGTCGAGGTCGCCGCCGATCCACCAGTGCTTCACGTCGTCCCCGCCGCTGCGATATCCCGCGTGGGCGAGATGGTCCGGACCGGTCGCGGTGCGGACGACCGCCTCGGGCTGGGGGAAGACGCCGAGCAAGCCGAGCCCGTCTATCAGGGTCTCGAACCGGCGGCACGCCTCCGACGAGGCGCCCGTCAGCGGCCGGCCCGGCCCGCCGACCTCGCGCCGCAGGCCGGCGTGGGTCTCACCCGCCTCCATCGCGAACTTCCTGAGCACCTGCTCCGGCCCCTCCGGGGCCTCCACGATGTAGCGTCTGAGCGGGAATGACATAGGTCATCCCTCCTTCTTCTTTGTCGTCGCTCGCCCGCACGCTTCGTGCGGACGGCCCGGTCCGAGGACCGGGCAAAGATGACCGTGTCGTGCTCGACGCGTCCGGCAATGCCGCCGAAGCCGTCAGCGGGACGAGAACGCGAGGCGGGACGGAGACGCGAGGCGGGAAGCGCCTAGACGGAACCGAAGAGCTGCGTCCAGTAGGTGCCCGCCGTTCCGCCCCCTTGGAAGCCGACCCCGATATGGGTGAAGTCGGGCTTGAGGATGTTGGCGCGGTGCCCGGGACTGTCCATCCAGCCCTGGACGACTTCGGCGGGGGAGCGCTGGCCGCACGCGATGTTCTCGCCGATGCCGAGGTGCGTGGAGCCCGCCGCGCGGGCGCGGTCCCAGGGCTGCGTCCCCTCCGGGGAGGTGTGGGAGTAGAAGCGGCGGACGGCCATGTCCTCGCTGTACGCCTGGGCGGCCGCGGTCAGCCGCGGGTCGTCGGCGAGCGGCCGTAGGCCGTGGGAGGCGCGGTGGGCGTTGGTGAGGGAGACGACCTCGGCGGCGAAGCGCGACCGGCCGGCCGGAGAGAACGGCGTCGCCCACAGGATCGTCCAGTAGAGGTCGCGGTCGCGGCCCCTTCCGGCGGCCTGGCCAATGCCGACGTCGCAGAGCTCCCCGTTGCGCAGGGCGTCCACCGGCCGTCCGCCGTCCAAGTGGTACTGCGTGAACTCCTCCAGCGAGCGCGGACCGGACACGAACTGCTCGTCGATGGTCAGATAGACGTAGCCGTGCTGGGTGACCTGGTCGAAGACCGACATGCCGTCCGGTCCGTCGGCGTCGAGCCGGCGCTGCGCGGCCATCACGGCGGCGTGCGCCTGCGCGGCCGCGGTGAGCCGTCCGTCCAGCGTGACGGGCGGCAGCCCGCTCCGGCCGCGCCGGAAGTTGACCTCGCGGGCGAAGGCGTCCAGATGCCCGACGGAGACCGGCGGCAGGGCGGGGCGGCGGGAGACGGCCGGCGGCGGAGGCGGCGCGACCGGTGGCGGGGGAGGCATGACCGGTGGCGGGGGAGGAGCCTGGGAGCCGTCGTCGGTGACGTCGACGCCGAAGTCGCGGGCGAGCCCGGCCAGGCCGTCGGCGTACCCCTGGCCGATGGCGCGCAGCTTCCACTGGTCCCCGCGCCGGTAGATCTCCACGAGCAGCAGGACGGTCTCCGTCGCCGGGCGCGGCGGGCTGAACCGGGCCACCACCGCGCCGTCGCTCCCGACGGCCCGCAGTGCGGGGGCGGGCAGGCGGCTCAGCGGAGTCCCGGGATCGGCCGCGCTGATGACCACCGTGACCCGGCTGGCCCCGGCTCGCAGCCGCGCCGGATCCACCATGACGGCTCCGGCCCCCAGGCGGGCGCCCGGAGCGGAGGGCTGGTTGTAGAAGACGAAGTCGTTGTCGCCGCTCACCTTCCGGTCGTCGCCGGTGATCAGCGCGGACAGGTCGAACGGCCCCGGAACCTCGATCGAGATCGCACCGCCGGGCAGCGCCAGATTCCCCCCGGCCATCAGATCGCGCATCGCCTACCCCCGTAAGAAGAGGCCGTCCGCACGAAGGGGAGGTGCCGGACGACCGCGCCGAGCGAACACAAGGGTTCGTCCAAGACCGTACGAAGCCGGGGTGAAGCGGCAAACGAGTGACCCCCGGACATCGCGTCCGGGGGCCCGGTCCCCGCCTAGGCGGGGACCGACTCAGGCGGCGTGGCCGAGGCTACGCCGCAGGAACCGCAGCCACCAGGGCGCGGTGTGGAGCTCCAGCTCGCGGACGAACTGGAGTGCGCCGGCCGGCCCGTCCACGACGATGTCGGCCAGGTCTTCGAGGGGCTTGTGGCCCTTTACGGCCACCTTGAGGACGGGGATGCCCAGCCCTCGCAGGTAGTCGAACAGGAGGAAGACGCCCAGGTCGGGCGCGCTGTCTCCCACGAAGATGAAGTAGGGGCTCTGCAGGGAGGGCACGAACTCGGAACCGGACGCCTCCAGAGACGCCCAGATCTGCTCGTAGACCTCCTGCTCGACCGGGTCGAAGCCCCGGACGAACCCCTCGATCACCTCGGCCGGCAGGAACTGCCGGGCGAAGCAGGCGGCCGACACCTTCTTGCTCATGCCCAGGGGGCTGAGCTCGACCACCAGGTTGCCCGGGTGGTACGCCAGACGGTGCTCCTCGGCCAGGGACTGCTGGCGGGCGAGCAGCTGCCCGACCGCCACGTCGTCGTCGGCGGCCGTCCAGTGAACGGCGACCGCGTGGGTCTTGCGCTCAACGCTGTACGTCGTGCCGTCCAGCGCCGAGATCGCCGTCGCGAGGCCGGGCGGAACCGGCACCAGGTCGACCTGCCGGCCGGCCTGCCACCTTTCGGCGCCGAACTGGCACCAGGCCACGACGCCCCGGACGAGCATCCCGAAGGACCGGAGCTGCTCCGACGCCCGCCCGGTCAGGTAGGCCATCATGAACAGCCGGCTCCTCCCGAGACGGGAGAACAGCCGGGGGATCTGGCAGAGGACGAGCGGCGTCCTCGGCCACCTCACCGGGTCCCAGAAGGACCCGTCGAGGTCCACCAGCAGGATGGTCCGCCGGATGTTCCGCAGGATCTCGTTCAGCGCGATCCGCCCCGCCGTCGTCCTGACGGTGAAGCAGGCCATGCCGTCGGCGTCCTGCATCGGGCGGGTGAGGCCCAGGAAGAACTGAACCACCCGCAGCACCGCCCTTACGGCGGTGTTATCGAAGCCTCGGGGTTCCGAGGCTTCGTGCGCCCTTTTACGCACAGGGCACACTCCTTTCCCATGTTCTTTGGTTCTGTGGCGTCCGCGACGCCACTCGGATGAGACCGCCCTGGCGAACCAGAGGCGCTCTCAGCTCAGACCGTCCCTGACCAGGCGCGGGGCGCAAGTCGGATCCCGTCCGGCGGACGACGGCGCGAACGCCGAACGCCCCGGAAGCCCGGCGGCACGGTGCCTGCGCCGGTTCGTGAGGAGGTTCGGGTTGCCGTCGTGCCGTGCTCCAGGACGGTTAACAGAGCCGACTCATCAGTCGGGCTCGCAGGCCCTCAGGGCAGGCGAGACACAACAACCGCCCGGCTTCGCGCCGGGCGGCACGCAATGCACAGGAAGGGACCAATCGTGTCCACGAAAATCGCTGTGGCTGGAACCGGCCACGGTCCCAGCCCCCTCCGGAGGCGGGCGGCGACGGCGCTGCTCATCGCCATGTTCCTCCAGGGCGTGGGAGGCGCGCTCACCACGGGTTCCGTCCCGTTGGCGGCGGCCACCCTCATCGTCCTCGGCGGGACGCCCCTCCTCTTCGGCTACACGAGCCTCGCGTACCGGCGCTACGGGCGCTCCATGTTCAGCATGGGCACCTTCGGGCAGGAGGAGACGACGATCTTCAAGACGCTGCGCAGGGGCGGGTTCACCGTCGACGCGGCGGCGCTCAGGTGGGTCTTCGTCGGTGTCATCGGGCTGACCAGCCTGGGCATCAACATCGGGATCGCCGAGGCCGACAGCATCATCGGCACCGGCCCCCGGACCGCCGTCCAGACGCTGGGCACGCTGCTGGCGGGCGTCCTGACCTTCGTGGTCTGGCAGCCCCGCCGGTGGAACCAGGTGGTCCTGCGGTTCATGCTGTTCGGTTCGATCGTCTTCGCGGTCGCGCTGTTCAGCAACGGCGGGAACATCGAGACCCGCGGGCTCGTGTGGGCCGGCGTCGTCGGTCTGCACATGTTCATGGTCCAGAAGGCGCTGACGGCCTTCGGCACCGAGGCGTTCGAGGACGACAAGGTGAACAAGGAGCTGAGCCAGCGGTACCGGGACGTCGGCATGACGCTCGCGAACTGCATCACGCTCGGCCTCATCGTTCCGTGGGCGCTGCTGAACCACAGCTTCCCCACCCCGGACAAGTTCGCGGGTGCGCTGCTGCCGGTGCCGGCGCTCTACGCGCTGATCCCGCTCTGCGTGATGTTCCTCCCGGTCCTGCTCATGAACTGGGCCCGGAACCACCTGCAGGAGACCGAGCAGGCGATGCTCTCCTCGACGGCCCCCATCGCGGGTGCCTTCGCGGCGCTCCTGCTGTCCTTCATCGGCTGGGCCAACACCCCGTCGCTCGACGGCGGGCAGTGGGTCGGCATGTGGATGGTCTTCGGAGCCGCCCTCGCGGCGGGGATCGACGTCGCCGTCCACGCCAAGCTCGACCAGAAGGACACCGAACTGGCGTACGTGTGGGGCCAGCTCACCGAGGCGAACACCCGGATCACCGGGCTGATCACCGAGGCCGGGCAGGCGAACGACAGGTGCGCCGAGGCGACCCGCCTGTACCAGGAGGCGGACACCAAGGTGCGTGAGACGGAGGCCAAGCTGCGCGAGGCCGACGCCGAGCGCCAGCGGCTCCAGGCCGAGCTCGACGCCAGGAACGCGGAGGCCCAGCCCCCCGCGGCCAACGGCGCCAAGTCGGTCAAGTACAGCGAGGTCACGGGCCTGGTCGGCACGCGGGACGGGATCCGTTTCCAGCGCGCCGGCGGGCTCACCGTCGAGAGCGACGGCGTCGTGATCGAGACCAAGGGCGTCCAGGAGGCCTCCGTCGGCAACGACGGGAGCTTCACGGGCGGCCGGGTCGACAGCGGCGTCGTCAGGTGCGACGGCCGTGAGTTCCGGTTCCTGGGAGGCGAGGCCGTGCAGGCCGACCCCGACGGGAACTACCGGATCGAGCGGGTGGCCTACGGCGACTCGATCGGCGCTCCGAGCGCCGAGTAGAGCCGCCGCCCGAGATTTCCGGCCTGAACCGGCACCGCGTGGAAGCGGATGCGAGGTGAGGGCCGGCCAACCCTCTCTCGCATTCGGCGAAACGTGGTGTCGGCCTCGGCAGACGCCGCGGTCAGCCGAGTGTGGAGCGAGGGTCGGCCAACCCTCCTCCGCACTTCGGTGAACCGCAGCGTCGGCCTCGGCAGACGTCACGGCGAGTCGGGTGCGAGGTGAGGGTCGGCCACCCTCCTTCGCATCCGGCGAAACTGTGGCGTCCGCCTGGCGGGCACCTCGGTGCAGTCGGATGAGACGAGGGTCGGCCAACCCTCCGTCGAATCCGACGAACCGTACGTGTCCGAGCCGAGTGCGGCACGGAATCCCATGCGAGGGTCGGCGGCTGGCCGCCTCCGACCTCAGCATCGAGCGGGAGGGAGCGCCACTCCCCTCCGCTTCTCGGTGGCCGTCCGGGGGAAACCCCGGACGGCCACCAACCTCAACGGCCGGTCTCCCCAGACCGGCCGTTCTTCTTTTCCGGAGCCGGTTCGCCGCCGTCCGGCCGTGGCCCTCGCCCCTGTGTCCGAGAAAAACGGCGGGAGCCTCCGGGGAGTTCTTCCGGAGGGCCTCCCGCCGTTTCTGCGCGCCCTCGGCGGCGGTTCACGACGCCGCCGCTTTCGAAGGAGGGCCCGCGCCATTGCAGCCTAACGCCGGAAATGGCGTCACGAGCGTTTCGTAAGAGCCTGTTCACCCCGCGTCAACCTCCAGGTCTCCGCAGCTGAGTCGGCATGTCCGAAGATCGTTGAACACGACCTGGCTCTACGGAGTCGTATCCGTTCTTCGGTGCGACAAAGGGAGCCGGGTCACGACCGGTTCTCTTTGTGTGCGCCTCACACGAGGAGTTCTCGGAAATGACAAACAAGAAATCTGAAAGCAGGCGGTACCCCTGGCTCGGGGTGGCGCTCGGAGGCGCGGACCGGCTCAGCTCGGCGTCCGGCAAGGCGCTCCTCGACGAGCGGCTGATCGGCGCGAACGGTCTGCAGATGCACCAGGCGACGGCGCTGGAGGCGACCTTCGGCGGTCTGCTGCTCCTGCTCCGCGTCTTCTTCTGGAAGATCTCGGGGAAGGGCGGAGACGACCGGCCGGCCACCGAGATGCCGGCGCGGTCGCGGCGGATCCTGTCCCTGATGACGTTCGGGGTGATCGGCGGCGACAAGGCGCTGCTGTTCTCGGCCCTGCTGTTCATCCCCTTCAGCGTCACCGGAGGGATCTACTACACCGTCCCGCTTCTCATCCCCGTCATCGCGGGGTTCAGGAGCGGGAGCAGGGGACGCGCCGCCCTCCTCACGCTCTTCGCGGCGGCGGCCGCGGTCGGCGTGGTCCTGCTCGTCCAGCAGGACGGGCCGGCTCCCGGAAGCGGCTACCTGCTCGGCGTGATCTGCGCCCTCGGCGCGGGCGGCCTGCGGACCCTGTACCTCCCCGTCACCGACCGCCTCATCAAGGGCGCGGGCCGGTACTACACGGAGAAGGTGATCGCCTGGTCGACGCTGTCCGTCGGCGTGCTCGCCGGCGGCATCGTCATGCTCACCGGGGGCCTCACCTTCCTGAACTGGCAGCTCGTCCTCTGGGCGATGCTGGTGGGGCTGCTGAACAACACCCTGCCCCGCATCATCCAGATGCCGGCGAGGGAACTCGCGGGCGACGCCGTGTACTCGGTGTTCCTGACCGCGAGTCCGCTGATCGCCACCCTCGTCGGGCTGGCCTTCCTCGACACGCGGCTGATCCCGATCCAGTGGGCCGGGGTCGTCGTCATCACGGTGGCCGCGGCAGCGGTCGCCCAGATGAGCTTCAGCCTCAGGGGCCGGACCCACGCACCGCTCATCGAGCTGTCGTCGGCCACCCCCGAGGCCGTCCTGCAGCACGCTCTGGAGGAGCGCGGCAAGATCCTGGAGACGCTGGAAAGGCTGACCCAGGAGTACGGGGCCTGCGAGCAGGCCGTCCTCCAGGCCGAGCGCAGGGTCGCCGAAGCCCGGCTCGTGAAGGCTCGCGCCGACGCGAAGAAGGCGCAGACCGCGGCGGCGAAGACCCGGACCGAGGCGGAGAGGGCCGCGACCCACGCGGAGACCGCCGCGGCTCAGCGGGACGCCGCCGAGGCAGCGGTCAGGACGGCCGAGGAGGAGGTCCGTCTCGCTCGGGAGAAGGCTCCCACCACGCCGTCGTCCTAGCCGACGGCAGACGCGTCCCCCTGACAGGGGGACGCCTACCGCCCGACAAGCGGAGCAGGGGTGCGGAGACTGCCTTCTCCGCATTCTGAACACGGTCCGGGGCCGGGCCGGCCAACCCGCGCCCCCGAACCGTGAAGTCGATCCAGCGCGACGCCGGCCAGCGCCGCGCTTCCGACCCGACGGCGGGAGGACCAGTCCTCCCGCCGTCCCTTTTCTTTCACACGTCGGCGCCGGTCCGGGGTTCGTCGGTCTTGGCCGGGACGGCCTCGTGGCAGGCGACGCTGTGCCCGTCGGTGAGCGGCAGCAGCCGCGGGTCCTCGGTGGCGCACCGGTCGACCGCGATCGGGCAGCGGTGCCGGAACGGGCAGCCCTCGGCGGCGGCCAGCGCGTCCGAGGCGCCGGCGGCCCGGTGCGTCGCGCCCAGCCGGGGGACCGCGTCGCGCAGCGCGGCGGTGTAGGGGTGGGCCGGGGTGCCGAGCACCGTGCCGATGGGGCCGGACTCCACGATCCGCCCGGCGAACAGGACGTGCACGGTGTCGCAGAGCCGGTCGACGATGGCCAGGTTGTGGGTGATCAGCAGGTAGCTCAGCCCGTGCTCGTCCCGCAGCCCCGCCAGCAGGTCCAGCACGTGGGCCTGCACGGTGACGTCGAGGGCGCTGGTCGGCTCGTCCAGGACGAGCAGCCGCGGGTCGACCGCGAGCGCCCGCGCGATGACCACGCGCTGCCGCTGCCCGCCGGACAGCTGGTGGGGCCGGCGCCCGGCGAGGGAAGGATCGAGGCCGACGTCGGTGAGCAGCTCCGTCACCGACGGGAGGTCCCCGTCCTTCCCCGCGGGCTCGCCGCCGGCGCGGCGCCGCCGGATCCGCAGCGCCTCGGAGATCGAGGCGCCGATGCGCATCCGGGGGTCGAGGGCCTCGCTGCCGTCCTGGAACACCGGCTGGACCTCGGACCGGTAGAGCGCCCGCCCAGCCCGGTCGAGCCGGGCGATGTCGCGGTCGCGGAACAGCACCCGGCCCTGCTCGGGCTTGACCAGACCGAGCAGCGCCCGCGCGATGGTGGTCTTGCCGGATCCGCTCTCCCCGATGACGGCGACCCCGCCGGAGCCCTCCGGCACCGTGAGGGAGACGCCGCGGACCACCGGGGTCCGGTCGTAGCTGACCGTGAGGTCGTCCGCGCTGAGCATGGTCACTCCCCGATCGCGGGGACTGCGTCGAGCAGTTCCCGGGTGTAGGCGGCGGAGGGGCTGTGCAGGACGTCGGAGGCCGGTCCCGCCTCGACCACGTGGCCCTG
>NZ_JBEUPA010000213.1:0-11050 GCF_040492065.1 Actinomadura sp. NPDC000929
CTACGGGCTCAAGGCCATCGACATCGACATCGAGAACAGCGACGAGTTCGAGAACGCCGCCGTGCAGGACCGCGTCCTCGGCGCCCTGAATGCTGGTCCTGCGCCGCTACGACGAGGCCGTGCTGCCGCTCGCGATCCCGGCGGCGGCCCGCTGACCCGTCCCGTCCCGGCGGGCCGGCTCCTCGTCCGGGGCGGCGAACCGCTCGTCGTGGTGGGCGAGGACCCGCAGCAGCAGCTCCTTGAGCAGGTCGGTCTCGTCGGGCGACAGCGCCTCGAACAGCGCCTCGTCCAGGCGGGCGCGGTCGTCCTGGCACGCGCCGAGGAACAGCCGCCCGTCCTCGGTGGCGTCGAGCGCGTACCGGCGCCGGTCGCCGGGGTCGCGGCGGCGCCGGACGTGGCCGGCCGTCTCCAGCGCGTCGACGATGCCCACGAGGTCGCCGGCGTCCATGCGCAGCCGTTCGGCGACCTGGCGCTGCGACAGCGGCCCGTGCCGCGCCACGCACCCGAGCACCAGCAGGTGGGGCAGCCTCGACCCGTCGGGGAGCATCCGGGCGGCGGTGCGGCGCACCAGCCGCCCCGTCTCGAACAGCAGGTAGGTGGGCGACGCGGACAGGGGATCGGGCCGGTCCTCCACGACTGCTCCCTGGGGGTTCTTGGCCGGTCCTATTTCTCTTGACCTGAGAAATAGGTTATCCCTACCGTTGGGTGGCCCAAAATATGGGTGTTCGCTCCATGCGGAGGGAGGCCCCCATGCCGGACGGGGGACCGGCCGTCGAGGTCGACGGCCTGACCAAGAGGTTCGGTGACGTGGAGGCCGTGCGGGGAATCGACTTCACCGTGCGGCCAGGGGAGATCTTCGGTTTCCTCGGCCCGAACGGCGCGGGCAAGTCCACGACGATCAACATGCTGTGCACGCTGCTGCGCCCGAGCGGCGGCGGCGCGCGGGTCGCCGGGTACGACGTGGTGCGCGAGCGCGACGACGTCCGCCGCAACATCGGGCTGGTGTTCCAGGACCCGACGCTCGACGGCTACCTGTCGGGCGAGCAGAACCTGCGCTTCCACGCCGAGCTGTACGGGGTGCCGCGCTCGGTGACGGCCGACCGCATCCGGCAGGTGCTGGAGATGGTCAACCTGTGGGACCGGCGCGGCGACCTGGTGCAGACCTACTCGGGCGGGATGAAGCGCCGCCTGGAGATCGCGCGCGGCCTGCTGCACTCCCCGCGGGTGCTGTTCCTGGACGAGCCGACCGTCGGCCTGGACCCCCAGACCCGGGCGTCGATCTGGGAGTACATCCGGCACCTGCAGGCCGCCGAGGAGATCACGATCTTCATGACGACGCACTACATGGACGAGGCCGAGTACTGCGGGCGCATCGCGATCATGGACTCGGGGCGGATCGTGGCGCTGGACACCCCCGAGGCGCTCAAGGCCGGCGTCGGCGAGGACCGGGTCCGCATCCAGACCGCCGACGACGAGGCCGCGATCGCCGCGCTGAAGGACCGGTTCGGGCTGGAGGCCGTCGTGTCGGAGGGCGCGGTCGCGTTCTCGGTGGCCTCCGGCGAGGCGTTCGTCCCGCGGCTGTTCGCCGAGCTGGGCGTGCCGATCAGGTCGGTGAACGTGGCGCGGCCGTCCCTGGACGACGTGTTCATGTCGTTCACCGGCACCACCATCCGCGACGCCGAGGCCTCGGCGACCGACGGGATGCGCGTCGCGATGCGCGCGATGAGGAGGTGACGATGGCGAGCACGGCCGAGAGGGCGGCGGGCGCCGAGGTCGTCCGGGTCAGGGTGCCCGAGCGCGGCCTGCGGCAGGACCTGCGCGCCGTGAAGATCGTCCTGCACCGGGAGCTGATCCGGTTCTGGCGCGACAAGCTGCGGATGGTGTCCGGGCTCGTCCAGCCGGTGCTGTGGCTGCTGGTCATGGGCACCGGGCTGTCCAACCTCATGGCCCGCAGCGGCGGCCCCGCGGGGTCGGTCGACCTGAAGACCTTCATCTTCCCCGGCGTGTGCGCGATGTCGGTGATGTTCACCGCGATGTTCTCCGCCGGGTCGATCGTGTGGGACCGCGAGTTCGGGTTCCTGCGCGAGATGCTCGTCGCACCGGTCAGCCGCGCCGCGATCGTCGTCGGCAAGTGCGTCGGCGGCGCCCTGGTGGCGACCGTGCAGGGCGCGGTGATCGTGTCGTTGGCCGGCCTCGCCGGGGTCCCCTACGACCCGGGCCTGCTGCTGGAGCTGCTCGGGCTGATGTTCGTCGGGGCGTTCGCGCTCACCGGGTTCGGCGTCATGATGGCCGCGCGGATCAACAGCATGCAGTCGTTCTTCGGCCTCATGCAGATGGCGATGATGCCGATGATGTTCCTGTCCGGGGCCCTGTACCCGCTGAACGGGCTCCCGGCGTGGCTGACCGTGCTGACCCGGTTCAACCCGCTCACCTACGCCGTCGACCCGCTGCGGCACGCGGTGTTCTCCCACCTGGACGTCTCGCCGCAGCTGCTGCGGACGTTCGACCCGGGCGTCACCTGGGGCGGCTGGGTGGTCCCGATCTGGCTGGAGATCCTGCTCGTCCTCGGCATGGGCCTGGGGCTGATGGGCGTGGCCATCCTGGAGTTCCGCCGCGCCGACTGAGGAAACGCCGCCGTCACCCGCCGTGATGAAGGATACTGGCCGCGTGCGCGACGCAGCGCACTCGGTCGGACGCGAAGGGTGACGGCGGCAACGTGAACGGGTACAGGACGATATGGCGCGGGGCGGCGGCGACGGCCGCGGTACTGGCGGCGGTGGCGGGCGCCGCGACCGTGGACGGACCGGTCCGCGCGCAGGCCGCGGACGGGGCCCGGCCCGCGGCCGCGGCGCGGGAGTTGCGGATCACGCGTTTCCTGGGGGAGCGGCGGCTTCCCCACATGGCGAAGTTCAAGGGCACCACGGTCGGCGGGCTGTCGGGCATCGACCGCGACCCGCGCACCGGGACCTGGTACCTGGTCTCCGACGACCGGTGGCGCTACGACCCGGCCCGGTTCTACACCGGCCGCCTGGACATCGACCCCGCCACCGGCGCGTTCACCGGGGTCCGGCTCACCGGGGTGTCCACGCTGCGGGGCCCGGACGGCCGCCCCTACCCCGGATTCGGCAAGCCGGGGTCGGTCGACCCGGAGACGATCCGCTTCGACCCGCGGTCCCGGCGCGTCCTGTGGGGCAACGAGGGCGACCGCCCGGACGAGGCGCACGAGGGCATCCCCCTGGCGCCGATGTCGCTGCGGTGGGCCGGACACGACGGCCGGTACGCCGGTGAGCTGGCCCTTCCGCGGTCGCTGCGGCTGACCGCCGAGCACCGGGGGCCGCGCCGCAACGCCGGCTTCGAGGCGCTGACGTTCACTCCGCACGGTGTCGCGGCGATGGCCGAGGGCCCCCGGTACGAGGACGGGGAGCCGCCGACCGTGCGGCACGGCGCCATGTCCCGCCTCACCCTGTGGGACCGGGCCGGGCGAGTGACGGCCCAGTACGCCTACCCCGTCGACCGCCTCCCGGTCGCGCCGAGGCCGCCCACCGGCGCCGCCGACAGCGGCGTCTCGGAGATCCTCGCCGCCGGGGACCACCGGTTCCTGGCGCTGGAGCGCTCCTGGCTGGAAGGCGTCGGCTACAAGGTCCGGCTGTACGAGTTCGACGTGCGGGGCGCCACGGACGTGCTGCGCCGCGACCGGCTCGACCAGGGCGGGCGGTTCCGTCCGGCGCGCAAGCGCCTCGTCGCCGACCTCGGCCGCTACGCCGATCCCGCGCAGAACCTGGAGGCGCTGGCGTGGGGGCCGCGCCTGAGGTCGGGGGAGTGCACGCTGGTGGCCGGCTCCGACGACAACTTCGACCAGCGCGAGGCCACGCAGTTCCTGGCGTTCGCCGTTCGGGGCTGCTGACCGCCGCCGCGCGACGCGCAAGGGCCCGCGGGACCGTGACGGTCCCGCGGGCCCTTCGCGTGCCGTGCCCGGCGCGTGGTCAGACGGCGAAGTCCAGCAGCGGGCGGGCGTTGCTGGGGTGCCGCAGCTTGGACAGCGACTCCTTCTCCAGCTGCCGGATCCGCTCGCGGGTCAGGCCGAGGGCCTTGCCGATCTCGTCCAGGGTGCGCGGCGTCCCGTCGTACAGCCCGAACCGCATCGCCATGATCTTGGCTTCGCGGGGGGACAGGATGTCGAGGGTGCGGCGCAGCTGGTCGGCCATGAGCTGGCGGTCCACCAGCTCCGACGCCTCGGGGCTGTCGGTGTCCTCGATGAGGTCGCCGATGCGGGTCTCGCCGTCCTCGCCGATGGTGGAGTCCAGGCTGATCGGCTGCCGGCTGGTGCGCAGCAGCTCGCGGACCTGCTCGGGGCTCTTGTCCAGCTCGGCGGCCAGCTCCTCGGGGGTGGGCTCGCGGCCGAGGCGCTGGTGCATGTCGCGCTCGACGCGGCTCAGCTTGCTGAGCATCTCCAGGACGTGGACGGGCAGCCGGATCGTGCGGGCCGAGTCGGCGAAGCCGCGCTGGATCGCCTGGCGGATCCACCACATCGCGTAGGTGGAGAACTTGTAGCCCTTGGAGTAGTCGAACTTCTCCACGGCGCGGATCAGGCCGAGGTTGCCCTCCTGGACGACGTCCAGCAGCGACAGGCCGCGGTCGGAGTACTTCTTGGCGACCGACACCACGAGCCGGAGGTTGGCCTCCAGCATGTGGGCCTTGGCGCGGCGGCCGTCGGCGGCGACCCATTCCAGGTCGGCGCGCATGGCGGGGGAGAGGTCCTCGGCCTCCAGCTTGTGCTCGGCGTACAGGCCGGCCTCGATGCGCTTGGCGAGGTCGACCTCCTGCTCGGCGGTGAGGAGCTGGCGGCGGCCGATGGCCTTGAGGTAGGTGTGGACGGAGTCGCCCATCGTGGTCGACTGGTCGTCCAGGTCCGCGGAGGTCTCCTCGGCCTCGACCTCGGTGACGTCGAACCCCTCGTCGACGGAGGCGTCGCGCTGGCCGCCGGGCCGCGGCGCCGCGCCGGCGGCCTTCGCGGTGGTCTTGGCGGCGCCCCTGCGGGCGGTGCGCTTCCTGGCGGCGCCCGCGGCGCCGGAGGTGTCCTGGGCGGTCTCCCCGCCGGCGTGGTCGGCGGCCGCGGCCCTCTTGCGGACGGCGTCGGGCTCGCCCGCCAGGCTGATGCCGGCCTCGGACAGCTCGCGCAGGATGGAGCGGCCCTGGGCCGGGCTGATCCCGGCGGTCTCGAAGGCCCCCCTCACCTCGTCGAGCGAGAGGCGCCCGTGGGCGCGGCCACGCTTGAGGAGGTCGTTGAGCGCGGGGCTCGGCGACTCCGTGAGCGGGGTCTCGACGGCGCTTCGCGGCATGGGGACACCCCCCTCCCTTCGGTGTGTGAGTGCGGCGCGGATTGTGTTCGCTCGTGGCGCACGCACTTAACGGAACGTCGCAGGACGGGCCTGTTGTTCCCGGCTTCGTCGCCGGGCGGCGCTCCGCGGGGGATCGTGGAGGAGCGATCCAGACGGTCGTGGTGCCCACGGCCAGCGGTTTCACACCGCCCGAACCGATCCGGTTCTACCTTACTTCGTAAAGGCCCCAGGTCGTGGCGACGTGAGATAGACCACTACGCTCCTGAATCCTTAGGCCGCAATGTCCGACCATAACGCGCGATGACCCGTTCGCGCAGCTCAGGGTCGTCGCGGGGGACCGGTTCGAGGAACACCTCGTCGATCTCCTCGTGCGCGCCGCGCAGCTCGCGGGCCATCCGGACGCAGGCGCGCTCGACCTCGGCGGCGGTGAGGGAGTCGCGGAAGTCGAGGCGGGCGCAGACCAGCACGCGGTCGGCGCCGAAGGTCACGGTGACGATGTCCACGACCCACTCCACCTCGTCCGCCCGGCCGAGGCGCGCGCGGACGTCGGCGACGATCCGGGGGTCGGCCTGCGAGCCGATCAGCAGGTTCAGGTTGATCCGGCCGAGCACGAGCGCGACGGCGGTCAGCAGGACGCCGATGAGCAGGGAGCCCACACCGTCCCAGGTCGCCGACCCGGTGAGCTGGTGCAGGCCCAGGCCGCCGAACGCGATGAGCAGCCCGATGAGGGCCGCCGAGTCCTCCAGCAGGACGCTGATCGAGGTGGGCTCGTCGGTGCGGCGGATGTAGGCGCGCAGCGGCAGGTCCTCCGCCCGCGCCGCGGCCCGGACCTGCCGGACCGCCTGCTGCCACGAGACCGCCTCCAGCACGAACGCCACCGCGAGCACGGCGTACCCGACGATCGTGCCGGACTCGCCGGCCGCCCGGTGCCCGATGAGCGTCTCGATCCCCTGGTAGTAGGAGAACAGCGCGCCCATCCCGAAGATCGCGACGGCGACGAGCAGGGTCCAGATGTAGCGCTCCTTGCCGTAGCCGAGCGGGTGGCGGCGGTCGGCGGGGCGCCCGCTGCGGCGAAGCCCCACCAGCAGCAGCACCTCGTTGAAGGTGTCGGCGATCGAGTGGGCGGCCTCCGCCGCCATCGACGCCGACCCGGTGATCAGTGCGGCGACGATCTTGGCGACGGCGATGCCGAGGTTGGCGGCGAACGCGAGGACGACGGTCAGGAGGCTCTCGTCCTGGGCGCCGCCGTCGTTCCGGCCTTCGGTCCGCTGCTGCCCGCTCTGTGCCGCCATGATCCGTCCTCTGCCCCGGCGGTCACCGTGCCATGCGCGGCGCGGCCCTCCGTCAGAGCGCGCAGGCGCGGAGCCGGGCCCGGTCGGGCTTCCCGGACGCCAGCAGCGGGATCGCCTCCACCAGCTCCAGCTCGCGCGGCGCCGCGTACGCGGGCATCGTCTCGCGCACGAGCGCGCGCAGCTCGGTCAGCTCCGGCAGGCCGGGCCCGGCGGGGACGACGACGGCGGTGACCCGCTCGCCCCACTCGGGATCGGGGCGGCCGACCACGACGACGTCGCGGATCTTCGGGTGCCGCGACAGCACGGTGGCGATCTCGCCCGCGACGACCTTCTCCCCGCCGGTGTTGATCACGTCGTCGACGCGGCCGCGGACGCGCAGCCGGCCGTCCTCGATCGCGCCGAGGTCCTGGGTGAGGAACCAGTCGCCGTCCCTGGCCGCGGCGGTCAGCTCGGGCCGCAGCCGGTAGCCGGTGAACAGCGAGGGGCCGGCGAGGCGGATCCGGCCGTCGTCGCCGAGCGCGACGCGCATGCCGTCCAGGGGCGTGCCGTCGTAGACGCAGCCGCCGCAGGTCTCGCTCATCCCGTAGGTGGTGAACACGCGCCCGCCCCGGCCGCGGGCCTCGGCCAGCAGGCCGGGCGAGGCGGCGGCGCCGCCGAGCACGATGGCGCCGAGCCGCGACAGGTCGGCGCTGGCGTCCAGGAGCCGGCGCAACTGCGTGGGGACGAGCGAGACGTGGAGACCCTCGGCCGCCGCGACGGCGGCGGCGTCGAAGCGGGGGGCGATGACGGGGTCGGTGCCGGCGACGAGGGAGCGGACGAGGACCTGGACGCCGGAGATGTGGCTGGTGGGCAGGCAGCACAGCCACCGGTCGCCGGGCCCGGCCTCGATGCGGGCGAGGGTGCCGGCGGCGGAATGGCGCAGCGCGCCGGCCGTCAGCTCGACGAACTTGGGGGCGCCGGTGGAGCCGGACGTGGCGATGAGCACCGCCGTGCCGGCGTCGACGGGCGGGTGCCCGCCGCCGGGGGAGTGCGGGACGGTGCCGCCGGCGGTCTCGATCGCGTCCGGGGCCAGCGCGTCCAGGAGGCCGCGCAGCGCGGGCTCGGGCAGGTCCGGGGGCAGGGGGCAGATCGCGGGGCCGCCGTCGAGGGCACGGGCGAGGGCGTCCAGCAGGCGGGGGCCGGGCGGCAGAACGACGGCGTGCAGCGGGCGATCCATGATCTCATCAGCGTAGACGACCCCGCTGAACGCGTTCAAACGCGGGGCCGGTTGAATGGTGCCCGAGCGCCGCGCCCCGGCCGCGGCGCGGTCGCCCGACGGAGAGGAAGACATGGTCTCGGAGCTGTTCGACGCGGACGCCTGGAGAGAGGTCGAGGGGTTCGGCTTCACCGACATCACCTACCACCGGGCCGTCGACCACGGGACGGTGCGGGTGGCGTTCAACCGCCCGGAGGTGCGCAACGCGTTCCGTCCCCACACGGTGGACGAGCTGTACCGCGCGCTGGACCACGCGCGGATGTCCAGCGACATCGGCTGCGTGCTGCTGACGGGCAACGGGCCGTCGCCGAGGGACGGCGGCTGGGCGTTCTGCTCGGGCGGCGACCAGCGGATCCGCGGCAGGGACGGCTACAGGTACGCCGAGGGCGAGACGTCGGACACGATCGACCCGGCGCGGGCGGGGCGGCTGCACATCCTGGAGGTGCAGCGGCTGATCAGGTTCATGGGCAAGGTCGTCATCTGCGTGGTGCCGGGCTGGGCGGCCGGGGGCGGGCACAGCCTGCACGTGGTGTGCGACCTGACCCTGGCCAGCCGGGAGCACGCGCGGTTCAAGCAGACCGACGCGGACGTGGCGAGCTTCGACGGCGGGTTCGGGTCGGCGTACCTGGCGCGGCAGGTGGGCCAGAAGTTCGCGCGGGAGATCTTCTTCCTGGGCGACGCGTACGACGCCGAGGGCGCGCACCGGATGGGCATGGTGAACGCCGTCGTCCCGCACGCCGAGCTGGAGGCGACGGCGCTGGAGTGGGCGCGGAAGGTCAACGGCAAGAGCCCGACGGCGCAGCGGATGCTGAAGTACGCCTTCAACCTCGTCGACGACGGCCTCGTGGGGCAGCAGGTGTTCGCCGGGGAGGCGACGCGGCTGGCCTACGGCACCGACGAGGCCGCCGAGGGACGGGACTCCTTCCTGGAGAAGCGCGATCCCGATTGGTCGCGTTTCCCGTGGTACTACTAGGACCCGGGGCGCGATCTTTTGGGGACGTGGGGCGCGGCATCCGTGAAGCTCTGACCTGCTGATTCGTGCGGTTGAGCGGTGTCACGCCCCCGCCCTGCGCGGGAGGGGAGCCCGGAAGTGCTCGCTGAGCCTGCCGCGGCGGCCCTCGGGACCATCGCCGCGCCACCCTCCACCGCCTCCCTCGCCACGTCCGGCAACACGCTCGTGTAGGTGTCCGCGGTCAACACGATGGAGGAATGCCGCAGCTGCGCCTGCACCAGCTTCATGTCCGCGCCTCCGGCAAGCATCAGCTCGCCGTGCCGGAGATCGTGCAGCCGGATCGATGGGAGCCCCGCCGTGAACGCGATGGCCTGGAACTCTGCGGACGCGTGGTCGGGGTGCAGCCGCTCACCGTTCTCACGGGTGAAAACCTTCCCCGACTGGACCCACGCGAGGCGCTCTTCGCGCTGCTGCGCCCGCCACGCCCGCAGCACCTGCCCGGTCGCGGTGTCGAACGGGATGGTGCCCTTGCTGCCGTCGCTCTTGAGGTCGGCTTCCTCAACCCCGGCGTAGGTGATGTGCACGATCTGGATGTACAGCGACAGTTCCCGGGCGTCGAGGTCGACGTCGGCCCATTCCAGCCCGCACGTCTCCCCGCGGCGGAGCCCCGCGAATGTCATCAGGTGGTAGAGGGCGTACAGCCGGTACTTGGCGGCGGCGTCGAGGAACGCGCCGGTCTGCTCGGGTGTCCACACCATCGCCCGGGACGGGCGTGGCAGCGATCGCCACAGCTTGAACGCCCGCGTCGAGCGACTCGGGCGGCTCGCCAGCCTCCTCAAGGGCGGCGGTGTAGGTGTCGAACCAGCCGCTACCCCGCTCGGGCGTCCACACGACCGCCTTGGGGCGGCGACCGCCGCCCATGCGGATGAGCTTCGCGACGTTCACGGTGACGAGTGGCGGCATCTGACAGAGCGACGCGGAGGGTCGCGTGGATCTGCGCCCGGGTCGAGGCGCCCACAGGCCGGCGCGGCGGCGGCAGTTCCGCGATCTCAGCGAGCGCACGGTCGCGGGCTGCGGTGTCGCGGACCTGACGCGCCTCCCACACCTTCTGCCGCAGCGCCCGCCGCCACTCCCGCTCCGCCTCGATGCGCCGCGTCGTCTCTCATCCAGCGCCGACCCACACTGTTGATGCAGGACCCCGAACTAGCGGACCAGGCCCGCGCACAGTCAGCAGAGCTCTTGGACCTCGACGTGGCCAACCAGAGCAGGCGCGAACCAGAGAACATCAACTACGCGGCGCGCATGGCCGCGAACCCCTCAAGGAGAACCCATGTCTGACGCCCGCGAGATCGTGCCTTTCCTGCACGAAGCCGGCCACCTGAAGAGGTCTGCCCGGCAGGGGTGGTGGATCGCCGGTGTGAAGAACCCGGAGACGGTCGCCGAGCACAGCTTCCGCACCGCGGTCATCGGCTACGTCATCGGCGCTGTGGAAGGCGCCGACGCTGAGAGAGTCGCCACCCTCTGCCTGTTCCACGACTTCCCAGAGACCCGGCAGGGCGACGTTCCGTCCACGGGGAAGCGATACGTGTCGATGGCGCCCGACACAGATGTGATCCGGGACCAGACTGCCCAGCTGCCGGAACATCTCGCGGACCGAATCCGAGCCCTGACCGGAGAGTTCGAAGAGCAGGCGACTCCGGAGGCGCGGTGCGCGAAGGACGCCGACAAGCTGGAATGCCTGCTTCAGGCCCGCGAATATCAGGCCCAGGGGTACGCGGATGTGCAGCCGTGGGTGGACACGATGGTCGACGCCATGAGGACCCCGACCGGGAAGGCTCTTGCAAGCGCTGCGCTCGAGGTGGCACCGAGTTCCTGGTGGTACGACATCGTCGCGAACTACGGTCGCAAATAGGTGGGTATCCCATGAACGACGGACGGTCCTACCCGTCCGACCTGCCGCGCCATTCAGTGAGCGCGGGCGGCGCGGTCATTCGCGACGACGGACGTTTCCTCGTGATCAAGAGACGAGACAACGGGGCTTGGGTGCAGCCGGGCGGCGTCGTGGAACTCGAAGAGGACCCGCGCGAAACGGTCGTCCGGGAAGTCTTGGAGGAGACCGGGGTCCGTGTAGAGGCCGGCGAACTGACCGGCGTCTACAAGAACATGAAGCGCGGAGTGGTGTCGCTCGTCTTCCGCTGTCGGGTGGTGGGGG
>NZ_JBEUPA010000214.1:0-10886 GCF_040492065.1 Actinomadura sp. NPDC000929
CGCGCGCGGCGGCGCCGCCCGCTCCCAGGTGCTCGGCACGCAGGAGGCGGCGGACACGCCGCTGCGCCGCGTCCGCCTCGCCGCCCTCGGCTGCCGCGTCGGCGGCACGTCCGCGGCCCGCACCGCCGACGTCTACCTCGCGCACACCGCCACCGGCGTCGTCCTGGTGCTGAAGCGGCGCTGGGACGTCCCGGACGGCGACCGGCTCACCGGCGCCGACCTGGCGGGGCGCCGCGTCCTCGGGGCGCCGCTGCGGTCCCTCGCCGCCGCGAACGTCGTGTCCGAGAGCGCCTCGCGCAGCGCGGGACGGGTCGTCCGGGTCACCTCCGGGCGGATCGCGAAGACGACGGTCACCCCGCTCGGCGACGCCTGGGAGGGCCTGCCCGCCGGGCTGCTGGTGCGCGACCTGGCCGCCGAGGAGCGGGCCCTGGACGCGCTCCCGCCCCGGCTCGTGCGGCCCCGCGTGGAGGCGGAGCTCGTCCGCGTCGTCGAGATCGCCGAGGTCCGCCACATCGGCTACCGCCCCGGGGCGCAGCGGCTGGAGGCCGTGGTCGCCGACGCGGCGGGCGTCCCGGCCGTCGTCTCCGCCGACTACAGCCCCCACCGGCCCGCCGCCCTGGACGCCCTGGCCGACGCGCTCGCGACCGAGCCCCGGTTCGTGTCGGGCGCCGTCCGCAGGGACCGCGGGGGCCTCGTCATCGACCCGTTGGCCGTGCTGACCGCCGGCGGTCCCGTCGTCCCCGACCTGGCTCCCGGCGACGGCACCGCCGCCCTCGGGGCCCCGCCCCAGGCCGTGCCGGACCCGCTCGGCGACGCCCTGGAGGAGGCGCTCGCCGCCTGCGCTCAGGCGGCCCACCGCGGCCTCCTGCGCCTGCCGTCCGGCGTGCGGGAACGCCTCGTCCGCGCGGGCGCGACGCTGGAGCGCGTCGGCCTGCGCACCTGCGCCGGGACGCTCGCCGCCCTCACCGCGGCGCTCGCGGCCGACGACCCGGAGGGCATGACCCGCGCCTGGGCCACCGCCCACATCCGCCTGGTCACCGCGGCCGAGCTGCGCTGACGCGCCGCTACGCGCGGCAGGTGAGCGGGCGGCCCCCGTTGAGGGCGACCATGTCGCCGAGGGCGGCGACCAGGTCGATCGGCGCCCCGGGCGGCTGCCCGTCCAGTTCGGCGTAGGCGCGGTACAGGTTGCCCACGAGGCGCTCGGGGTCGGTCAGCTCCGCGTACGGGCCGAGGTCGGTCTCGCGGGCGGCCTCCAGCGGCGCCAGCCCGGCCTGCCGGGCCTCGGCGGCGGTCGCCTGGACGAACCGCGCGTAGCCGAGCACCCGGTCGATGAGCTCGGGACCGGCGACGGGCCCGTGCCCGGGGACGATCGTCTCCGCGCCCAGCGGCGCGACGACCTCCTCCAGGACCTTGACCGCGCCCGCGACCGAGCCCTGCATCAGGAACGGGGTGCCGCCGTTGAACAGCAGGTCGCCGCAGAACAGCACCCGCCGCTCGGGGATCCAGACGATGGAGTCGTTGGTGGTGTGCGCGGGCGTCCCGACGTGCCGGACCTCGCAGCGCAGGTCGTCCACCCACAGGGTCAGGCCGTCGGTGTAGGTGAGGAACGGCGGCTCGATCTCGACGGCGCCCCAGTCGACCTTCGTCCAGAACGGCTCGTCGAACGGCAGGCCCCAGCTGAGCGCGCCCTCCCGCGTGCCCTCGTGGCCGACGACGGTCGCCCCGGAGAACAGGTAGTTGCCGAAGGTGTGGTCGCCGTGGTGGTGGGTGTTGACCAGCGTCCGGACGGGACGGTCCGTGACCGACCGGATCGACTCCAGGTAGGCGCGGGTGCGGCGCTCGGTCGAGCAGGAGTCGACGCTCGTCACCCCCCGCGCGCCCGCGAGGAAGCCGGCGTTGTTGATCCACCAGGTGCCGTCGGGCTGGAGGTAGGCGAAGATCCCGTCGGAGACCTCCTGCAGCCGCGGGCTCCCCGGTCCCTCGCGGTCGGGTGCGTCGCTCATGGGGAAGTGTAACCGGCGCCGGGCGCGGCCGCCGGTCGCGGCGGGACGCGGTCAGTACTCCGCCAGGGTCGTCAGCAGGTGCGGGCGCGGTGAGGACTCGCGGGCCGACGGCTCCCGCGACCCGGCGGACCGCAGCACCTCCCCGGCGCCGAGCACGGCCGCGTCGCCGGTGTCGTCCCCGACCCGCGCGCCGAGCCCCGTCCGGTCCCGGATCAGCCTCTCCAGGCCGGGCAGCCGGGCGCTGCCGCCGGTGAGCGTGATGCCGACGCCGAGCAGGTCGCCGGAGATCTCGGGCGAGCAGCCGGCGAGCCCGGCGCCGATCGCGTCCACGATCCGCGCCACCGGGCCGGTGATCGCGCGGGCGACGTCCGCGGTGGTGAGGACGACGCCGCGCGGCATGCCCGTCGCGATGTCGCGCCCGTGCACGACGGTCTGCCGCACCGGGCGGCGGCCGAGCGGCGGCACCGCGCCGACCTCCAGCTTGGCCGCCTCCGCCGCCGCCTGCGACAGCGCGATGCCGTGCTCCTGGCGGACGAGCGCGGCGATGGCGCGGTCCAGCGCCGACCCGCCGATGTGCGCGGTGTGCGAGGTGACCAGGCCGCCGAACGCGATGACGCCCACGTCGGTGACCTCCGCGCCGATGTCGGCGATCACCGTGATGTCGGGCCGCCCGCAGGAGGTCATGCCCATGCCGATGGCGGCGGCGATGGGCGTCGGCACGAGCGTGAGCCGGCGCGCGCCCGCCTGGTAGGCGGAGAACTGCAGCGCCCGGTAGTGGACGGAGGTCAGCCCGCTCGGGACCGTGACGACCAGGCGCGGTCGCGCGGTGTAGTGCCGCCGGTGGTGGCGGCGCACCAGGTGCCGCATGAGGTACTCGGCCTCGTCGGTCTCGGTCGGCGCGCCTTCGCGGATGGGCCGTACGAGCGTGACGTCGGGGTTGCGCCCGGCCATCTCCCGTGCCGGGACGCCGAGGGCGAGGATGCGCCCGGTATCGCGGGAGCGTGCGAGCAGCGACGGTTCGCGGCAGACGACGCCGCGGCCCTTCACATGCATCCGCACGGTCGCGCTGCCCAGGTCGATAGCGGTGTCCCGGCCCGCGAAATCCCACATCGCGTCCCTCCCAATCGCCCTGTTCGCCGCAAGAGTCCAGATGATTCGATTCCCGTGCGGCCTGCGGCGATGCCCACGCCCGGGTAAGCGAATCGCAACGACCTGGTGATCTGGGATCCGACATGTCCGGAACGCGATGCGCGGTGCGGCGCCCGCCCGGGACGCAATCCCGGGCGGGCGCCAAAAGATCATGTAGGGACGGTGCCGGGGCGCGCGCCCCGCGCCCCCCACCCGCGCCGGGTCCGGACGGCGCCCGCCGCCCGGCACGCCCCGTACAGCAGGAACGAGATCGTGGTGACGTACGGGCTGATCGGAATGCTGGACCCGATCGACAGCAGGATGCCGCCCAGCACCGACACCGTCGCCAGCGCCGCGCTCAGCAGCGGCGCCAGCACCGGCGACGCGGTGACCCGCACCGCCGCCGCGGCCGGAGTGCAGAGCAGCGCGAGCACCAGCAGCGCGCCCACGACCTGCACGGACACGGCCACCGCCAGGCCGAGCACCAGCAGGAAGGCCGGCGACAGCGCCCGCACCGGCACGCCCCGCGCCGCCGCCACGTCCGGGTCCAGGCTCGCGAAGGCCAGCGGGCGCCACATGACCGCGAGGCACGCCAGCACCACCGCCGACGTCGCGAGCAGCCACGACAGCCGCGGCGTGTCGATCGCGACGATCTGCCCCGTGAGAAGCCCGAACTTGTTGGCCGACCGGCCCTGGTAGAGCGACAGGAACAGCACGCCGAGCCCCAGCCCGAACGGCATCAGCACGCCGATGGCCGAGCCGCGGTCGCGCGCCTTCGCGCCGAGCACCCCGATCAGGCCGGCGGCCACCAGGGCCCCCGCGATCGAACCGCCCGCCACGCTCGCCCCGGCCAGCAGGGCGGCGGCCGCGCCGGCGAACGACAGCTCGCTGATGCCGTGCACGGCGAACGCCAGGTCGCGCATCACGACGAACGTCCCGGCGAGCCCGCCGACCAGTCCGAGCACGGCCCCCGCGACGAGCGAGTTGCGCACGAGCCCGAGCAGCGCCCCGTAG
Source organism: Actinomadura sp. NPDC000929 (assembly GCF_040492065.1). Taxonomy (NCBI): domain Bacteria; kingdom Bacillati; phylum Actinomycetota; class Actinomycetes; order Streptosporangiales; family Thermomonosporaceae; genus Actinomadura; species Actinomadura sp. NPDC000929. The sequence continues at coordinate 4,146 of NZ_JBEUPA010000214.1, forward strand.
TCCCGGAAGTTGAAGATCTCGTGCCAGGCCTCTTGCCAGCTCATGCCGTCTCCTGGCGGGAACTTCGGGCTTCGCGGGCGGCGCCCAGGTCGAGGTACCGGTCGGCGAAGGGGAGGATCGGGTCGATCTCGTGCGTGACGAACACGACGGCGGTGCCATGGTCGCGGCGGAGCCGGTCCACGAGTCCGGCGACGACGCGCTGGTGCCCGGCGTCCAGCGAGGCCAGCGGCTCGTCGCACAGCAGGACGCGCGGACCGGTGACCAGGGCCTGCGCGATGCGCACGCGCTGCAGCTCCCCGCCCGACAGGAGTTCGACCGGGACGTCGGCGAACGCGGCGGCGCCCACGTCGGCGAGGACGGCCTCGACCCGGCGGCGCGCGTCCCGGCGCGGTCGCCAGGGCCCCCAGCGGTGGCCGTCGACGCCGAGCCGCACGAGGTCGCGGGCGCGCAGCGGGGTGTGCGGCGGGACGGCCCGGTGCTGCGGGACGTAGCCGACGGCGTCGCTGCCCCGCCGGGGGCGGCGCCCGTCCACCGCGACCGTTCCGGACGACAGCCGCTGGAGCCCGAGCAGCACCCTGAGCAGGCTGGTCTTCCCCGACCCGTTGGAGCCGACGACGGCGAGGAACTCGCCGGGCCGCACGTCGAGGTCCAGCCCGCGCCACAGGGTCCGCTCGCCGTAGGCCAGGGTCGCGCCGCGCAGGGCGATCACGAGAGCGCCTTCGCGAGCGCGGCGATGGTGCCGTCCATCCAGGCGACGTAGTCCCGGCCGGCCGGCAGGGTCTCGGTGACCGGCACCACCGGCACGCCCGCCTCGCGGGCCGCCTCGCGGACCTTGGCGGTCTCCGGGCCGCTCGTCTGCACGTTCACGACGAGTGCCCGCACCTTCCGGCCGGTGAGCAGCGCCAGCGTGTCGCGCAGCGCCCGCGGCGGGACGTCGTCCCCCTCCTCGACCGCCTCGGCGAACTCCTCCGGCGTCCGGTCGACCAGCCCGGCCGCGTCCAGCAGGTGGCCCGGGACGGGCTCGGTGACCGCCACGCCGTCGCCGGAATGCGCGGCCCTGACCGCCGCCGCCTTCCCCTCCAGCGTCTTCAGCCTCGCCTTGAAGGCGGCGGCGTTCGCCGCGAACGTCCGCGCGTCCTCGGGGTCGGCCTCGGCGAGCGCGGCGGAGATCCGGTCGGCCAGCAGCGCGACGGAGGGAAGGTCGTACCAGACGTGCTCGTTCAGCTCCTCGCCGGCCGGAGCGGTCTTCCCGGAGATCTGGACGGCGTTGAGCACCCGGGCCTTGGAACCCGACCCCTTCAGCAGCGTCTCCATGAAGTCGTCGTAGCCGCCGCCGTTCTCGATGACCACACCGGCCCTGGACAGCGCGAGCCTGGTGCGCGTCCCCGCCTCGAAGGAGTGCGGGTCCTGCGCGGGGTCGCTGATGAACGAGGTCACCTTCACCCGGTCCCCGCCGATCTGGCGGGCGATGTCCCCGTACACGTTGGTCGAGGCCACGACCGAGACCGCCTCCGCGGCCCCGGCGCCGGAGGACGACCCGCAGGCGGCGGCCCCGAGCGACGCGAGGGTGAGGGCGGCGCCGGCCCCGAGGACGCGGGCGCGCTGAGCAGACATCATGGAAGCTCCTGAAAATGAAAACGATTTTCAGTGGCAACTTAACATGACTCGCCCCTTTGGTCCCGTTTCCTTGCCGCCTCGGCAACGTCCCCGCACGCAGAAGGCCGCCGTCCCGGTTCCGGGACGGCGGCCTTCGAGGCGGTCGTTCTAGCGCTTGCGCAGCACCCCGCCGTACTCGTAGATGCCGCGGTCCAGCTTGGAGGCGCCCTCGTACCGCTCCAGCTCGGGCGGCACGGGGGCGAGCGGCGGCTGCACGTCCAGCGGGCGCCAGTCGACCAGGTTGCACAGGCCCGGCTCGACGGGGTCGAAGTCCGACAGCAGCGCGTCGATCTCGGCGGGCGTCCGCGTCTGCCACGGGATGCCCGCCCCGGTGACCTGCGCGGTCATCTCGGCGCTGCGCACCGGGTCGTCGCAGGCGACCTGGGAGAAGGTCAGGTGGCTGCCCGGCGCGGCCCGGTCCATGATCGTGCGCAGCACGCGGCGGGGGTCGTCGGCGTCGGGCAGGTGGTGGCCGACCGACAGGAACAGGGTCGCGACCGGCTCGTCGAAGTCGATCAGCCGCTTGACCTCGGGGTCCTCCAGGATGGTGTCCTGGTCGCGCATGTCGCCCTGGATGACCGTGGTCGAGGAGTCGCCGGCCAGCAGGGCCCTGCCGTGGGCGAGGACGATCGGGTCGATGTCCACGTAGACGACGCGCGCGTCCGGCGCGAAGTCGCGGGCGACCTGGTGCACGTTCGCGTCGGTCGGCAGGCCGCAGCCCATGTCGATGAACTGGCGGATCCCCGCCTCGGCGGCCAGGTACCGGACGGCGCGGTACAGGAACAGGCGGTTCTGCCGGGTGATGTCGAGCCCGGCGGGGTGGTGCTCCAGCTGCGCCCGGATGAACTGCCGGTCGACCTCGTAGTTGTCCTTGCCGCCGAGCAGCCAGCCGTAGGCGCGGGCGGACGTCGGGACGTCGTGGGGGATGTCCGCCAGGGACGGCCTGTCTTGATCGTTCACAGGGGGAACGCTACCCCGCCGCGGCCCGGGGCGGGGGTTCTCCGCGTTCCGGACCGCGGCCGCGGGTCACCAGGCGAACGCCTCCGGCACGGGGCCCGGGCCGGGGAAGATCTCGTCCAGGGCGGACAGGAACTCCTCCGGAAGCTCCAGCGCGGCGGCGCGGACGGCGGAGTCGAGCTGCTCGCGGACGCGCGGGCCGACGATCGGGCCCGTCACGCCCGGGCGGGTGAGGAGCCAGGCGAGGCCGACGTCGCCCGGCTCCAGGCCGTGCTCGCCGCACAGGTCCTCGTAGGCCTGGACGCGCGCCCGTTCCGCCGGGTCGTTCAGCATCTCCGCGGCGCGGCCCGACCGGGACCGGGAGGCGTCCCCGTCGCGCTCCTTGCGCAGGACGCCGCCGAGCACCCCGCCGTGCAGCGGCGACCAGGGGATCACCCCGAGCCCGTAGGCCCGCGCCGCCGGGACGACCTCCATCTCGGCGCGCCGCTCGACGAGGTTGTACAGGCACTGCTCGCTGACCAGGCCGAGCGAGCCGCGGCGGGCGGCCGCCTCGTTGGCCTGCGCGATGCCCCAGCCGGGGAAGTTGGACGACCCGGCGTACAGCACCTTGCCCTGCTGGACGAGGACGTCGATCGCCTGCCAGATCTCCTCCCACGGCGTCGACCGGTCGATGTGGTGGAACTGGTACAGGTCGATGTGGTCGGTCCCGAGCCGCCTCAGGGACGCCTCGGCGGCCTGGCGGATGTGCAGCGCGGACAGCCCGCCCCGGTTCGGCCAGGGCTCGTCCGGCGCCGCCATGTCGGCGTAGACCTTCGTCGCGAGGACGGTCTTCTCGCGGCGCCCGCCGCCCCGGGCGAACCAGGAGCCGATGATCTCCTCGGTGCGGCCCTTGTTCGCGCCCCACCCGTAGGTGTTCGCGGTGTCGAAGAAGTTGATCCCCGCGTCCAGCGCCGCGTCCATGATCGCGTGGGCGTCGGGCTCCTCGGTGAACGGGCCGAAGTTCATCGTGCCGAGCACCACGCGGCTGACCTTGAGGCCGGTACGGCCGAGCTGGGTGTACTCCATGGGGATCCACCAAAGCACCTGGAGTCCCCTCCGGGTCAAGTGCGACGCGCCCCCGGCGCCGCGCGCCGCGCGGGCGGCGCCGGGGCGGGCGGAAAGGGGCTAGGGAGTGGCGTACTCCGCCCACGGCTCGGTGCCGGGGCCGTTCCAGAACGATCTCGGATGCGCCACGGCTCTCGGCCGGGGCTCAGGCTTTGACTCGTTCGACGGTCTGTCGCTTCGCGGAGCCTGTGCCGCGGAATCGTCCGGCCTCGTGGAGTGGCCGCCGGGTGGCGCGGCCTTTTCCGCCGGGATGTGTCCGGGGGCGGTGATTGGGGGATTGTCGGATTTCTTGTTATTTGTATGGTGTGATGGCGGAATCTGGGGGGTCCGCTCGCTATCAGGGGGCTGGTCGGCCCGCTTCTCGGCGCTCATCCGGTCGATCTTCTCGACGAGCTCCCGCACGGACGGCGACCATTCCCGGTAGGCGGGCGCGCCGGGCCGTACCGCGCCCGCGAACTGTCGCTTGCGCGCCGCGCCGAACCTGTCGATGCGGACCCTGGCCCCCGAATTGGGCGCGTGCAGGAAACGGCCGTGCCCCACGTACATGCCGACGTGGCTGCGGCCGTGGAAGAAGATGAGGTCACCGGGCTTGAGACTCCCGATCCCCACCTTCCGGTCCACCCTGCGGTACTGGGCGTAGGTGACACGGGGGATCTTGACGCCCGCCCGCCGCCACGCGGCCATCATCAGCCCGGAGCAGTCGTAGCCGCCCGCGCCCGTCCCGCCCCACCGGTAGGGCTTGCCGATCTGTTTACGGGCGAACCGGAGCGCCTGCTTGGCGCGCTTGCGCTGGAGGGTCTCCCGCGTCCGGTACCTGTCGTACGCCTGGACCTTCTCCAGGGTGGCCGCGTCGAGGTGCAGGCTTCTCAGCACCGTCGGGTTGAGCGCGGCGAAGGCCGTGGAACCCAGCGGGACCGTCAGCGCGAGCCCGGTCACCGTGGCCGTCACGGCCGTGCGGAGCATGCCCCGTTTTCGGCCGGCCGCCCGGCCGCGGCCGGGATGGCCCGTGATCGCTGCGCTTGCGCTTCCGGGCTCCTGCGAGTGGCGTGGGATGGACATTCCTCTGGTCTCCGTTTCCGTTCGGGTATCGGCAGGTGATCATCATCCCGCCGAGGGATCGGATACCCGTTGATCGGCACGGAATTGTCGAGGACGGCCGATTTTACTTGATCATGGCGCGGAATTGGAGGCGACCTTCAGTGTCTTTTGTCAGGCGGTCAGATGCGCCAGCGATTTCAGCGGAACGGGGAGCCAGGCCGGCCTGTTCTGCGCCTCGTAACGCACCTCGTAGACGGCCTTCTCGAATTCGAACGCGCGGATGAGGACCGAATGCGCGGCCGGATCCGGTCCGCCGGCCCCCGCGTAGCCGCGGCAGAACGCGGCGCGGTTGCGCGCCGCCCAGGCGTGCGCCCGGGTCTCCAGCCGCGGCCCCGACTCGCTCGGCACCGTGCCCGCCTTGGTGATGAGGAACCGCGCCGCGTACTCGAACGAGCGGAGCATCCCGGCGACGTCGCGCAGCGGGTGCGCGAGGGCCCGGCGCTCGCTCTGCGTCCGCGCCGGCTCGCCCTCGAAGTCCAGCACCGTCCACCCGGACTCGGTGCGCAGGACCTGGCCGAGGTGGTAGTCGCCGTGCACGCGCTGGACGGGCAGCGGCTCGGCCCGCGCGGCCAGGTCCAGGAACGCCTCGGTGAGCGCCTTGGCGTGCGGCGCGAGCGCGGGCACCGCGCGGCAGGTGCCGGTCAGCTCGGCGTTCATCCGCGCGGCCGTCGCGCGGACCTCCCCGGCCGGGACGACCGTGACGCCGAACGCGTCGGCGAGCGCCCGGTGCACCTCGGCGGTGGCCGTGCCGAGCCGTTCGGCCTCGGCGGCGAAGTCGCCGCCGGCGGCGCTCGCGTCGAGCTCCGCCCACTCGTCGCCGCCGGGCGGCGGCGTGTGCGCGAACCAGTCCCGGACGCTGGCGATCGCGAGGCTCCACCCGTCCACGCCGGTGTGCAGGTAGTCCGACAGGAGGGCGAGCGTCACCGGCTCCGCGCCCTCGCCCGCCCGCGCCCCGTGCCCCGGTTCCAGCTCGATCCAGCCGAGGACGGCCGGGACGTGCGCGCAGCCGCGGCGGCTCAGCGCGAGGTTGACCTCCAGGTCGAGGTTGACGCCGGGGGACAGGCGGCGGAACAGCTTGCAGATGTACTCGTCGCCGAACAGTAACGAGGTGTTGCTCTGCTCGGCGGTCATCGGCAGGCTCGCCAGGTCCGTCCGGATGCGGGCGCCGCCCGCGTGGTGGAACCGCAGCGGGCCCGCGGACGCCCCGCTCGCCATGGCCTCCAGCAGCACCCGGGTCAGGTCCGGGTCGTGCGCGGCGTCGTACAGCCGGGCCTTCGCGGACCGGTCGCCGCAGGGCCCGCCGATCTCGACGTGCCGGAGCCGGTCGGGAAGGTCGCGGCGGGCGCCGAGGAGGAGCTGGTAGTGGTCGGTGGTGTCGTCCCGGCGGACGTGGATGACGAGGTGGTGCAGGGAGGGGTCGCCGGATCGAAGTTCGGTGGCGGTGCCGATGGCGAGGTCGTGGATGGGGCCGTCCTTGCCGCCGAACCACCGCTGCCGCGGCAGCCACTCGGCGAGGTCCCGGACGAGGTCCCGCTCTGGAGGAAGCACGGTCAGACGGTCCTTCCCGCGCGGGTGCCCGGCCCCGCGTCCGCGCCCGCCACGGGATCGCCGTCCTCAGGAGGGACCAGCTGGAACCAGTAGAAGCCGTGCCCGGGCAGGGTGAGCAGGTACGGGAGTTCGCCGATGGCGGGGAACTGGACGCCGCCCATGCACTCGACGGGCGCGTAGCCCTCGAAGCGCCGCAGGTCCAGCTCGACCGGCTGGGGGAAGCGGGACAGGTTGCTGACGCACAGGACGGTGTCCATCTCGCCCCAGGGGCTCTCGTCCTCGGTGATCTCGCGGGTGAAGGCCAGGACGGAGGGGTTGGAGGCGGACAGTTCGACGTAGGAGCCGACGCCGAAGACGGGGTGGCGCTGGCGGATCTCG
>NZ_JBEUPA010000215.1:0-10824 GCF_040492065.1 Actinomadura sp. NPDC000929
GCGGCGTACCCAGACGAAACCGATGGTGCCACCTGGCCAACGATTCGGGTACCCCTCCCCATTCCAGAATTTTCTCCGCCGGGCCGGGAACATCCCGCCGCGCCGGTCGGCAACGGCCGCGCGATCGCGGTCACCGCCGCGCGGGAGGGCGCGGCGGTCGCGTGCGCCGACGTCGACGGGCACGCCGCCGGGCAGACCGCCGCGATGATCGAGGCCGAGGGGGGCCGGGCCCGCGTGGTGACGGCGGACGTGACCGACCCGGCGGCCTGCGACCGCGTGGTGTTCCAGGCCGCGGAGGCCCTCGGCGGCCTGGACGGGGTGGTGTTCAACGCGGGGATCGGCATCGGGTACGGGCTGGCGGGCACGGCGCTGGCCGACTGGGACCGCGTCCTGCACGTCAACCTGCGGGCGCCGTTCCTGGTCGGCAAGGCCGCGATGCCGGCGCTGGACGCGGGCGGGGCGATGGTGTTCATCGGGTCGCTGGCCGGGACCAAGCCGGGCTCGCGGTCGCCGTCCTACGACGCCTCCAAGGCGGGTCTGACCGGGCTGGTGCGCCACATCGCCGCCGAGGGCGCGCCCCGCGGCGTGCGCGCCAACGTGGTGGCGCCGGGCCTGATCGACACCGTGATGGGCCGCGACGCCTCCGCCGGGAACGCCGGCCGCGACCGGGTCGCGGAGCTGATCCCGATGCGGCGGCAGGGCACCGCGTGGGAGGTCGCCGACGCCGCGGTGTTCCTGCTGTCGGACCGCGCGTCCTACGTCACCGGGCAGGTCCTGCACGTCGACGGCGGCCTGTCCACCCTGCGCTGACCCCCGGGCCCGGAAGGGACGCCACCGGCAACCCCCCGGGGGAAGCAGAGGACCCCGGCGGACGGGGCCGGGAACACACCTCCCCCTCACACCGTTACCGTGTAACGATGTAATCATCGGGAGGTGCGATGATCCCCCATGACAGCGACCCCCGCGCGGACCGGCCCGCCGGGGACGAGCCGCCCCTGGACGCCTACTCGCGCGTCGTGACCGCCGTCGCCCGCGACCTGACCCCGCGCGTGGCGGCCCTGCGCGTCCGGCACCGCCGCGGCGAGGGCGCCGGGTCGGCCGTGGTGTTCACCGGCGACGGGTTCCTGCTCACCAACGCCCACGTCGTCGGCGCCGCGACCGGCGGGCACGCCGCGTTCTCCGGCGGGGCCGAAGGCCCGTTCACCGTCGTCGGCACCGACCCCCTGTCGGACCTGGCCGTGGTCCGCGCCGAGGGGCCCGTCCCCGACCCGGTCACCCTCGGCGACGCCGACGCCCTGGCCGTCGGGCAGCTCGTCGTCGCCGTCGGCAACCCCCTCGGCCTGGCCGGATCCGTCACCGCCGGCGTCGTGTCCGCCCTCGGCCGGTCCCTGCCGGCCTCCCAGCGCACCCGCACCGGCACCGCCGTCCGCGTCATCGAGGACGTCATCCAGACCGACGCCGCCCTCAACCCCGGCAACTCCGGCGGCGCGCTCGCCGACGCCCACGGCCGCGTCGTCGGCGTCAACACCGCCGTCGCCGGGATCGGCCTCGGCCTGGCCGTCCCCGTCAACGCCACCACCCGCCGCATCATCGACGCCCTCATCCGCGACGGCCGCGTGCGCCGCGCGTTCCTCGGCCTGGCCGCCGCGCCCGTCCCCGTGCCCGCCGACCTGCGCGAGCGCACCGGCCGCAGCGAGGCGCTGCGCGTCGCCGAGGTCGTGCCCGCCGGGCCCGCCGACCGGGCCGGGCTGCGCAGCGGCGACCTGGTCCTGACCGCCGGCGGCGCGCCGGTCACCGACGCCCAGTCCCTGCAGCGGCTCATGTTCGCCGAGGCGATCGGCCGGCCCCTGCCGATCACCGTGCTGCGCAACGGCGCCATGGTCGACGTCATCGCCGAACCCGTCGAGCTCGACGCCGAGCACGCCTGACCCCTCAGCCGCCGCCCGGGCCGCGGAACGTCGCGCCGTGATCACGGCGGATCATGACGGGCACAGGTCGATGCCCGCCGCCTCGCCCGCCGAGGCCAGCACCGCGCCCTCGTCGACGAACAGCCGTTCCCACCGACGTCGACCGGCGCGGGCCCACCCCGCTGTTCGACACCGGCATGACCCCGTACGGCGAGAACCAACCGCGCACCAGCCGACGCTTGGAACTTCCGGCCTTCCGGCGACATGACTCGCCGTAGGCGGCTCAGGCGCGCGATAGCCGCTCGGTGAGCAGGGCACGCAGCTCCAGGTCCTCGCTGATGGCGGTGACGCCACCCCAGTAACTATGGCGGCGGTCGTCGGCCAGGACGTCCCTCATGATGGCGAGATGGCCGCCTGGCAGACGGTCGACGCCTGCGAGGGCCCGGGCGGCGGCCGACGCGACGGGGAGCGGGCGGCCTTCGAGGAGTTCGGCGATGGGCCGGATCAGGATGTGGGCGCCCTCGCCCGGATCGCCGGTGATCTTGACGAGGGCGTAGGCGGCCTCGTGGGCCGTCCAGCGGTCGAGGGCCTTGGCCAGCAGCCGCAGCGTCGGAACGTGGGCGGTGGCGTGCGGGCCGAGGTCGCCGAGGCGGCGGGAGACGTGGTGGTCCTCGCCGAGGCGGGGGCCGAGGATCCGCAGGGCCGGCTCGGGATCGCCGGTCACCCGGAAGTACGCCCAAGCGATCTCGATGCACATCCGCCGTTCACCCGTGCCGAGTAGCCGTTCCAGTTCGGGGGCGGCTTGAGCGGCTTGGGGGCCGATCGCGCCGAGCACTCCAGCGGCCCGGCCCCACTCGTCGCGCTCGAGGAGCGCGGTCAGCTCCGGGACGACCCGTACGACCTCGAAGGCTCGCGTGGCGGCCCACTCCGCGAGGATCTCCAGCAGTGACCGCCGGAGGTCGCCGGCGCAGTCCGGGCGCAGGTTCGGGGCGATCGCGGGGATCAGGGAGCCGGCCCAGGGTGCGCACGGCGTCAGCAGCTCCGCGAGCGAGGGCGCGCTCGGCCAGAAGCCGAGCTTCCCGGCGCGCTGTCCGTGCAGCGTGAAGCCGGTCTCCCGCCGGGCGAGCAGACCAAGGAGGCCGGGGACGGCGCGGTCGTCACCGGACCAGGCCAGGCCCCAGAGCGCGACGTCCGCCGACGGCCCGTCCAGATGGGCGGCCATGAGGTCGGTGTCGTGGGCGTCCTGGCGACGGGCGTGCGCGGCGAGGATCGCCAGGACAGGAGCCGGATCGTCCAAGGTGTCCACGCAACCGCGCAGAGCAGAGAGCAGGCCGGGGGCGCGCGTCCGGACGAGGGCTCCGCTCGCCGCGCTGACGGCCGCGATGCGCAGGCGCTGTTCGGAGTGAGCGAGCAGGGCGGCACAGATCGCTTCGGTGCTCCGCCGGTCGAGGTTGCGCAGCACGTTCGCGGTCGCATGGGCGGGGTCGCTTGAGGCGAGGTTGCTGTGAGGGAGCGGGACGGGCTCGGCGGTGACCCCAGCGATGATCGGGGCGGTGAGAACCGGGCGGCCGGGGAGCGCCTCGGCCAGCGCGAGGGTCGCGTAGAGCGCGTGGTGGGCGTCTGCGCCGTCCGCCTGCTCACGCAGAAAGACGAGGATCTCAGGCAAGACGGACACCGAAAGGCGCTCCGCGAGGCCGCCGAGGGCGAGAAGCGTATCGGTCCGGACGGAGACGTCGGGGTCGGGCCACCCCGCGACGAGCGCCCGGGCGACCTCGTCGGGGTCCACAGTGTCTTCGCAGAGCGCCCAGATCGCACCCGTCCGGACCGCCGGGTCCTGATCGCCGAGCAGGGCGAGAAGGGCGGGGCGCGCACGCACCCACATCCGAGGCCAGTCGGCGGCCACGCGGCGGGCCAGCACCGCCGCGGCCGTCCCTGCAAGGCGCGCGACGATCTCCAGCACCTCTGGACGGCAGAGTACACGCGGCGACTCGGCGGCCTCCATGAGGAACGGCAGGATCGCCGGGGCGGCCGTGCAGACGAAGCCACCCTGGTGGTACAGCTCGTCGAGGAGCTCGTCGGCTGCCTCGAAGGCCTCGCCGTCGACCAAGAGAGAGCGCAGGAGTGCGGGCACGTCGCAGCGGCCCGAGTAACCGTAGGTGAGTTCCCCCCACGGGATGTCGTCAACGCCCTCAAAAATCACGTAATGACGATATTGGGCGCAGGTCCAGTGTTTCGTTTCAGATCGCCTGCGCGGCCAGCCTGCGCAGGGCCCGCCCGGCAGGTGATCCGGGGTCGGCCGTCATCAGGACAACCTCCTGGTCATCCTCGGGCACGAGCAGGACGTCGCAGTTCAACCGCAGCGCACCGGCCTCTGGATGGTCCAGGGTCTTGGCGCGATGCCCGGGGGCGTGAACCGGACGCGCCTCCCAGATCTGCCGGAACTCCTCACTGCCGGCGTGCAGCTCGGCCAGCAGCGCGGCCAGCTGCGGGTCATGCGGGTAGCGGTCCGCGGCCCGGCGCAACCGCGCCACCACGATGTGCCCGAATTCCTCGGCGCTGGAGCTCTCGTACGTCCGCCCCTGGCCCAGGAAGCGGCGACGGGCCAGGTTCGTCGTCCCGCCTCCAAGGTCGGCGCCGAGCAGTGCCCGGGCCAGGGGGTTCCAGGCGACAACGTCGTACGCCGCGTCAGTGACGATGGCACCGGTCTCCGGCAGCCGCTCCAGCATCCGTGCCATGTGCGGGCGCACCCGCCGCACGGCGCTGATGCCGGGCGGCGCGCTCGAACCCGCCAGGCGGAACAGATGGCTGCGCTCGGCCGGCGTGAGCCGCAGCGCGCGGGCCAACGCGTCCAGGATCCGGGCCGATGGCCGCGGCCCCCGGGCCTGCTCCAGCCGCGTGTAGTAGTCGACCGACATGTGGGCGAGCTCCGCCACCTCTTCGCGGCGCAGACCCGGTGTGCGGCGGTCGGTGCCCGTCGCCGCCAGGCCGATCTCGTGCGGACGCAGGGCCGCCCGGCGGTCCCGCAGGTAGTGGGCCAGCTCCTGCCGCGCCATGTCGCCTCCTCCCACTGCCTGGTACAGGCTGTCCCTGGCAGGGCACCCACGACCAGGGAAGTGTGGTCGCCATGAATGAACGCACAGCTCTGGTCACCGGTGCCAACAAGGGCATCGGCAAGCATATCGCCCGGCTGCTCGCTGCCGAGGGCCTCACCGTGTACGTGGGCTCCCGTGACCCCGGGCGCGGGCAACGGGCCGTCGAGGAGATCGGAGCCGGGGCCCGTCTGCTGGTCCTCGACGTGACAGACCCCGACGGCGTCGCACAGGCCGCGGCTCGGATGGACCGCTTGGACGTGCTGGTCAACAACGTCGGCATCTCGCCGTCACTCGCCCCGCCGACCGAGACCGGCGTTGAGGAGTACCGGCGCACATACGAGACCAATGTGTTCGGGGTAGTGGCGGTGACCAATGCCTTCCTGCCCGCCCTGCGCCGGTCCCCGAGCCCGCGCATAGTCAACATCTCCAGTGGCACTGCGTCGCTGACCTGGAGCACCACCCCCAACCCCCAGTTCACCCCGGGAAGCGGCGGCGGCGGCGCCTACCGGTCGTCCAAGGCCGCCCTCAATGCCCTCACCGTCCTCTACGCCCAGACGCTGGCTGAGGACGGCTTCAAGGTCAACGCGCTCGCCCCCGGCCTGCGGACCACTGATCTCAACCCCCGGGCCGCCGCTGCCGGCGGCGACCCGGCCGAGGCCGCGCAGGGTGCCCTCCGCCTGGCCCTGCTGCCGGACGACGGCCCCACCGGTGGCTTCTTCTCCTGGGACGGAACGCCCGTGCCCTGGTGATCAGTCATGGGCGGCGTCGCCGCGGTCGACCGGTGAGCGAGTCGAAGATGATCCGGTCACTGATGCGCCGGCGGTGGCAGCCGAGTGGATGGTCCGGATGGAACTGCGGCCGCTTGGGCGGCAGAGCCACGAATTGGTCCCAGAGCGGTTCGGTGAGCCATGACGGCAACGCGGGCACAGGTCTCCTCAGTGGTCACAGAGCGTCGCAACTCCGTGATCACCGGGACCTGCGCCCGTTCTGTTGTCGGGGTTCCCAAGCGCGCCTATCCGCGCGACCTCTAAGCTCCCCCCGAGCCCCGCCCCGCGGCCGCCGCCACCGGCCCTGCCCGGACGGCTCTCGTCCAGCAGGTACGACGCCGGCACCACCACCGTGTCCGTGACCTCCAGCGCCTCCAGCCCGTGCCGCACCGCCACCGCGAAATCGGCGTCCGCCGCGCTGGGCGCCCGCCTGCACGCCCTGCCCACCGCCGAACCCACCGCCTACCGCAGCGAGCGCGGCGGCGACTACACCGACGACCTCACCCTGCGCCCGCACCTGGCCCCCGGCCGCACCGACCTCGCCGTCCACCGCCGCCCGTCCCCGGCGTAGGCGGTGGCGTAGTCGGCGTCACAGGAGAGTCAGCTGCTCCGGGCGGGATCGCGCGGCAGGAGGAGGCGGAGGAGCGGGGGAGCGGCGGTGCGCCGCGCGGCCGCCGACGCCGTACTCGGCGGCCAGGTCGCGGACCCGCCGCGCGATCCGCTCCTGGTACTCGCGCGGCGCGTAGGCGCCGCCGCGGTACAGGCGCGCGTACGGCACGACGAGCCCGGGATGGTGCTCGCGCAGCCAGGACAGGAACCACTCGCGGGCCCCGGGGCGCAGGTGCAGCGTGATCGCCGACACCGACGTGGCGCCCGCGTCGGCGATCTGCCGGACCGCCGCCTCCAGCTGGGCGGGGGAGTCCGACAGGTAGGGCAGGACCGGGCCCATCAGCACCCCGCAGCCGATGCCCGCCTCGTTCAGCGCCGCGCACACCTCCAGCCGCCGGCGCGGCGGCGGCGCGCCCGGCTCCACCGCCCGCCCCAGGTCACGGTCGAGCGACCCGACCGACACCGCCGCGCCGACCCGCGTGCGGGCCGCCGCCTCCACCAGCAGCGGCAGGTCGCGCAGGATCAACGAGCCCTTGGTCAGGATCGAGAACGGGTTGGCCGCCTCCGCCAGCGCCGTGATGATCCCCGGCATCAGCCGGTAGCGGCCCTCGGCCCGCTGGTAGCAGTCGACGTTGGTGCCCATCGCGATGTGCTCGCCCCGCCACCGCGGCGCCGCCAGCTCCGCCCGGACCCGCTCGGCGGCGTTCACCTTCACCACGATCCGCGAGTCGAAGTCCGCACCCGCATCAAAATCCAGATACTCGTGACTTTTCCGGGCGAAACAGTAAGAACACGCGTGGGTGCAGCCCCGGTAGGGGTTGACCGTCCAGCGGAACGGGACGCGGGACGCCTCGGGGACCTTGTTGACGACCGTCCGGGCGCGCACCTCGTAGAAGGTCATGCCGCGGAACTCCGGGGTGTCGAACGTGCGCGCCACCGCGCCGCGCTCGATCAGCGGCGGCGCCGGCCCGTCGTCCCCGTCCAGCCGGAGGTGATCCCAGCGCACCCCCCACCTCCTCGAACACTTGAGCGAAGCCACGTCCCGCCAGTATGGAACGCGTGTTCGAAGATCGCAACGCGAGGATCAGGCGAAACGGGACGGTGAGGGATCACACGGGCGGCCGCGTTTCGTGCATGGCATCCCGGCTCGTGCGTAACAATGGGCCGCTATGGCATGGCGATCGAGGACCCGGCAAGTGGCGGCGGCGTTGGCGGCGGGCGCGTCGGCGAGCGCGCTCACCGCCTGCGGCATCACCGCCTTCGGCGGCGCGACCGGACGCGAGGACGGGGCCGTCCCCCCGGGAGCCAAGGCCGAGTGCCCGGCCGTCCCCGCCCCCGACGGCGCCGCCGGACGCCAGCTGCGCGGCATGTGGATCGCCAGCGTCGGCAACATCGACTGGCCCCGGGACCCCCGCGCCTCCGCCGCCGACCAGCGCGGGCAGTTCACGCGCCTCCTCGACACCGCCGCCGCGATGAACATGAACGCGGTGTTCGTCCAGATCCGCCCCAACTCCGACGCGTTCTACGACTCCCCCTACGAGCCGTGGTCGCAGTGGCTCACCGGCACCCAGGGCAAGGACCCCGGCTACGACGTCCTGGCCTTCATGATCAAGGAGGCCCACGCCCGCGACCTGGAGTTCCACGCCTGGTTCAACCCCTACCGCGTCTCCCGCCACGACGACCTGAAGAAGCTGTCGCCCAAGAGCCCCGCCCGCAAGCACCCCGACTGGGTCCGCAAGTACGGCAAGGGCCTGTGGTACGACCCCGGCCTGCCCCAGGTCCGCGAACTGGCCACCAACGCCGTCATGGACGTCGTCACCAAGTACGACATCGACGCCGTCCACTTCGACGACTACTTCTACCCCTATCCCGAGGACGGCGACTTCCCCGACGACGCCGCCTTCAAGGCCTACGGCGCCGGCATGAAGCGCGCCGACTGGCGCCGCCGCAACGTCGACACCCTCGTGGAGTCGCTGTCGGGCCGCATCCACGCCGCCAAACCCTGGGTCCGCTTCGGCATCAGCCCGTTCGGCGTGTGGCGCAACAAGAGCAGCGACCCCGACGGGTCGCCGACCGCCGCGCTGCAGAGCTACGACGACATCTACGCCGACACCCGCAAATGGATCAAACGCGGCTGGCTCGACTACGTCACCCCCCAGCTGTACTGGCCCATCGGCGACGCCCGCGCCGACTACGCCGAGCTCGCCCCCTGGTGGGCCCGCCAGGTCAAGGGCACCGGCGTCCAGCTGACCATCGGGCAGGCCGCCTACCGCGTCGGCGAGGACGCCGCCTGGCGCAAGCCCGACGAACTGTCGCGCCACCTCACCCTGAACGCCAAGTACCCGCAGATCAACGGCGACGTGTTCTTCAGCGCCTCCGACATCGCCGCCAACCGGCGCGGATCCGCCGCCCGCGTCCGCGCCGACCACTACACCCGCCCCGCCGTCCCGCCCGTCCCCGCCCGGCGCGGCGGGCAGGCGCCCCCGCCCGTCCAGGGCACCGCCGCCGCCCCCGCCACCGGCAAGGACGGCAAGGGCGTGAAGGTCACCTGGCGCGCCTCGCAGGGCGCCACCTCCTACGCCGTCTACCGCGTCGAGGGCGCCAAGCCCGGCTGCGCGCCCGTCGACCCCCGCCGGCTCATCGCCGCCGTCCGCGGCGGCGGCATCATCGACCCCACCGCCAAGCCCGGACGCTCCTACACCTACTCCGTCACCGCCCTGGACCGCCTCCACCACGAGAGCCGCCCCGGACGCGGCGCAACGGCCACCGCCCCCGAGGGATAATGATCATGCTCCGTGGGGAGGAATCTCACACCTGACCACCCCCCGGAGGTATGAAGCATGGCGCTGTCGATGGAGGAGCAGCGGATCCTCAGCCAGATCGAGGTCCGCCTGAAGGAGGACGACCCGCGGCTGGCCCAGCGCCTCGCCCGCCTCGGCACCCCCCGCGCCCGCCGCGCACGCACGATCGTCCTCGCCGCGGCCGCCGTCATCATCGTCCTGGCCGCGGTCGCCGCCGGAATCGCCGCGGCGATCCTCTAGAGGCAGCCCGCCCGCCCCGGGCCCCGGCTCCCCGGCGGCCCCGCGGGAAAGGCCCTTCGCGCCCGCGCGGTGGCCGCGGAGGCGGCACGAGCGTGCCTCCGCGGCCACCGCGGCACGGCCGCGTCAGCGGACGCGGTCGTAGATCACGGCCATCTCGCCCAGCTCACCGGTCTCCTGGCGGCTCAGCGCCCACCCGGTCGACGGCAGGCCGTCCTCGAACAGACGCCCCCCGCCCCCGGCGATCTCGGGCAGGACCAGCAGGTACAGCCGGTCGACGAGGTCGGCGGCCAGCAGCGGCTTGATGACGCTGGCGCTGCTGTTGACCAGGATGTCGCCCCCGCCCTCGGCTCGCAGCCCCGCGACGACGTCCGCGGCGGGCGCGTTCACCACGCGGGTCCGTTCCCACGGCGCCTCGGTCAAGGTGGTGGACAGCACCACCTTCTCGGTGTCGACCAGCCACTTGGCGTATCCGCGGTCACGCGGATCGGCGCCCGCGTCCCCGGCGACCGCCGGCCAGAAACCCATGAAGCCCTCGGCGTTGACCCTGCCCAGCAGCGCCGTCGTGGCGCCCTCGTGGATCCGGGTGAGGTGGTCCCGGGCCACCTCGCTGGTCACATACGGGACGAACAAGCCGAAGTCGCTGGGGCCGCCGGGGCCGTGGTAGCGCCCGTCGAGGGTCAGGGCCAGATTCGCTGTCACCCTGCGGTCGGTGGTGCCGGTCATCTCATGCTCCTTGAGTCATCGTCATGGTCGGTGTCGTACTCGGTGTCGTGCCCTGTGCCCTGCGAAGATTCCGCGGCGAGGACCGCCGCGAGCTTGTCCAGGCTCTGCCCGAAGCCGATCTCGATGCCCGCGACGAAGTCCGCGGACTCGACCGTGCTGCCGGTGATTCGCACCCGGGCGTCCAGGCCGGTGCCGGCGCCCTCGGGGCGCAGGTCGAGATCGACGTGGGCGGTGAAGGCCGGCTCCCCGTCCGGCAGCACCGGGGAGGACCGGTAGGACAGGCGCTCGCCCGGCCGCACCTCGTCGACCACGCCCTCGGCGCGCCCGGCGACCGCGTCCGACCCGCCGGCGTCCTCGGCGTCGCGGTATTCCAGGACGACCCTGCCGCCCGGCCGCGCCTCGAACACGAGCGCGGACACCCGCAGGTCCTGCGGCGCCCACCACCTCGCCAGCAGCGACGGCTCGGTGAGGTGCCGCCAGACCGCCTCGGGACCCCGCGGCAGCGACCGGGCGAAGGCGAACGTGCGGCCGTCGGCCCACCCCGCCTCCCGCGCGGCGAGCCGCTCCGCCACCAGGCCGGCCCCGTAGCGGTCGAAGGTCTCGTGCGCGCCGCCGAGCCGGTCGGCGTCGTCGGCGAGGCGGCCGAGCGCCGCCGCCAGGACCCGCAGGGGACCGGGCCGCAGCG
>NZ_JBEUPA010000216.1:0-10724 GCF_040492065.1 Actinomadura sp. NPDC000929
CGCCCGCGCTCGCCGCGACCGGGACGGCCGCGGGCCTGGCGTGCGACGCGGCGGCGGGCGCCGCCTCGTCCCGGGCCCGGTCGACGCCGCGCTGCGCCTTCGGCCCCTGCTGGGCGCCGGCCGGTGCGCCGTCCTCCAGCAGCGGCTGCTGGTCCGTCACCCGGTGGACGAGCCCCCCGATGACAGGACGCTCCTGAAGGAGGTCGGACACGCGCACGCCCGGCACCCCGGCCTCGCCGGCCACGTCACGCACCTGGCTGACGGCCCGGTCCTTGCCGTCGAGCACATCCTGCTGCCGTGCCCGCAGGTACCGGACGGGGTGCTCTCCGATCTCCCGCACACCACCCGGGACGGCCCCGGAAACAGAGCCGAGGCCAGAGCCACGGCCAACGCCGGGAGCGGAGTCCGAAACGGCCTCGGAGAGAGATGCCCCCTGCCCGCCGCCGCGGACCAGCCCGCCTTGACGGGCCTGGCCGCCGTGGGCGGCGTGGCCGCCGTTGTGGCGGGCCTGACCCTCGTGCCGGGCCTGACCGGCCTGGCCCTTGCGGGCCTGGGGGTCGTGGTCGGCGGTGAGGTGGCGGATGGCGGCCGCGCCGTCCAGGTTGGCGACGCGCGGGGTCTGGTCGAGGAGACCGTGGTCGTCCGGGGCGGCGGCGGGGCGTGCGGCCCGCTCGGCGGCGAAGGCGGAGTGGGTCAGCGCGGAGAGCGTGAGCCATCCCGCGAACGCGAAGCCCGCGACGGCGACCAGGCGGACCAGAACGGAGAGGAGGGCGTGCCGCGGCCGACCCTGCGGGCGCTTCGCCCCGCGCTGGATCGGTTCGGTGTGCACAGCCGCTTCCTCTCGTCGCCATGGCCGTGGCCAGGTCGTTTTCGGGTCCCGGTCGTTCCGGACGGCATGAACGTAGCACCGCCGCAACACCGATCAAGGAGCCATTGGCCGGTCTCCCGCCGTGTCTCCCCATCATTTACCGTGGCATTAATCTGGCTTTTATCTCGGCCGGTTTCCCGGTACCTGTCGCCCTTTTTGCCAGGCTCTTTCTTTTTGTCGAGACGCATGGCTTTCTCCGGAGCCTCGGTGCCCTTGCGGGACCGTCAGGCGCCGCCCCCATGCCTGGCGTCCGGGAGAAGCATGGTGGACGGTATCGGTGCGCTACATTCAGTGAGCGGGCGGTCACAACCGGCCGTCCAGCGAGGAGCCTGCGATGATCGATCCCTCGTCCGCGATGGCGCGCCTGCTGCCCGCGCGCTCCCAGCGCCCCCGGCGCGAGACCCGCCGGTTCGTCACCCGCGCCGACGCCGACCTGATCATGCTCTCCGCCGTTTCCACCGCTCATGACCCGGCGCCCGCGCGCGGCCGGTGCGGCGCGTGGACGCTCTACTCGCGCCTGCAGTGGTCCGTGGCCGTCGCCAGGGCCGAGCGCGCGCGCCGCCGGGCCCGGCCGCCCTGGGGGTGACGGCCGGCCGGTCCCGGAGAGCCGGGAGCCGGCGGGCGCCCTGGGGCGCACCGCCGGCTCGGAGGAGGATTCTTCACCTCTGGGAGGAGGTTCCCGGCTCCAGGAAGGCCGACGGTCGGCTCGCCGGCACCCGCACGCGCGGCGTCCGCCGGACGATGTGGCGCGCGATCCGCCGGGCGGCGAAGTCGGCGCCGTGCACGAACCGCATGACCGGCCCGAAGGTGGGGGCGGCGGCGAGCCCGGCGAAGTAGAGGCCGGACGTGGACGCCTCGAAGTCGCGGCTGAGCACCGGCGCCCCGAGCCGGGTCGTGATCCGGTCGCGCAGCTCGGGCGCGAGCAGGGTGAGCCGCTCGACGTCGGGGACGAACCCGGTCGCGGCGATGACGTGCTCGACCTCCGTGACGAGGCGGCGCCCCTCGTGGTCGGTGGTGGTGAGGGCGACGCCGTCGTCCTGCTCGACGGCCTTGGCGAGCAGGCGCCCCGTCGAGACGCGGATCCGCTCGTCCAGCCGGTCGCGCAGCCACCAGGAGCCCGCCGGCGGGAGCGTCTCGCGGACGATCCGCCGCCGGGTCCGCTCCGGCAGGTACCGGACGAGCCCGGGCCGCTCCGCCCACAGCCACGTCCGGTAGCCGGTGCCGAGCCCGGATCTCGGGCCCTCCCGCAGGAGGGTGCGCGGCGACCGGCGCTCCTCCGGGACGGTGTTCCAGTCGAGGACGCGCCGCCGGGCGATCAGGTGCGGCCGCGCCCCCGCGTCGGCCAGCAGCACCGCCGTCTCCAGCGCGGACTGCCCGGCGCCGACGACCGCGACCTCCTTGCCCGCGAACAGGCCGAGGTCGCTGTGGGCGCTGCTGTGCGAGACGAGCCAGGACGGCATGCCCGTCAGCTGCTCCGGGATGTGCGCGAACGGCCCGACGCCGACCGCGACGACGACCGCGCGCGCCGCGATCGCCTCGCCCGACGACAGCGTGACGAGGTAGCCGCCCGCGACGCCCTGCTCGATCTTCACGACCTGCGCGTCCTCGGTGCCCGGGACGGCTTCGGCGGCGAACCAGCGCCCGTACTCGACGAACGTCTCCAGCGGGATCGGCTGCCCGATCCGCCAGCCCGGATGGCGGTCGGTGAACCGCAGGCCCGCCTGCGGCGCCCCGAGGTTGGAGGCGAACGGCTCGGACTTGAGGTACATGCCGAGCGGCATGTTCGCGTCCCAGAACCGCATCGGCTCGCCGATGACCCGGACGTCCAGCCCGAGGTTCTGCAGGTAGGCCGCGGTCGACAGGCCGTAGGGCCCGGCGCCGGCGATGACGACGTCGCTGGCCGAGTCGCTCATGTTCGATTCCCCCCGTGTGTGCGTGGTGTTACCTGGTGCGGAGCCGTTCGACCGCGCGGAGCGCGCTGCGCCGCCCCATGGCGAGGAAGGGCGGCAGGTCGTCGCCCGCGTACCAGGCGAACTCGTCGGCCTCCCGCAGCGGGCGGAGGGTCTCCCGCAGCGGGCGCAGCCGCGGAAGCCGCGGTGTTCCGGGACCCGGGGGCGTTCCGTGGCGCGGACGCCGGGCCGACCGCGCGAGGTAGTGGTTCTCCACGAGCAGGTGGCGGCCGGGCGCCGGCCGCGCGGCGGGGACGGGCCGACCCGACTGGTGCAGGTGCAGGACCCGCGCGAGGTCGAGGCCGTCGCGGTCGGTGAACAGCCGGAACTGCGCCCCGATGCGGGGGTTGAAGTCCAGCAGGTGGTGGACGCCGGCGCCCGCGTCGAACCGGAAGTCGAGGTCGACGAGGCCGCGGCAGCCGAGCAGCCGGACGATCCGGACCGCGTGGCGTTCGAGCTCGGGGCTGGCGACCCACTCCCCCGCGACCGTGTGCCCGGCCTGCGGCGGGTGCGCGAGGTGCTTGCGGCCGGTCCCGCCGAACAGGCAGTCGCCGTCGTCGTCGAAGTAGCCCTGGAAGAACCAGTCGCCGCCCGCGGGCGGGATGCGCCGCTGCAGGATGAGCGGGCCCGCGCCGCCGTGCGGGTCGCGCTCGCGGGTGGCGGCGAACAGCCGGTGCAGCTCGCCGAGCGTGGGCACCAGCGTGGTGCTGCGCATCCCGGGGCGCATCCGCCACGGCCGCGCCCACTTGGCGATCAGCGGCAGGCCGAGCGCGGCGGCGGCCTCGTCGACGTCGGCGGCCGACTCGGGCGTGAGGCTCGGCGGGCAGGGGACGCCGTGCCGGTGGCACGCCTCCAGCAGCCGGGCCTTGTCGGCGACGCCGCGGGGGACGCCGGGGTCCTGGCGGGGGAAGACGAAGTGGGGCCTCAGGCCGTCCGCGTGCTCGGCGACGAAGATCGCTCCCGCGTCGTCCATCGGGACGAGCAGGGCGGGGCGGCCGATCCGCTCGGCGACGGTCCGCAGGTGGGCCAGCAGTTCGTCCGGGCGTTCGGCGGGCGGCCCCCAGGGGTGCCCGCGGAACAGGTAGCGGGAGCGGGACGCGGGGTTGCCGCGCCCTTCGAGGAGGGCGTGCACGGGGACCCCGGCGCGGCCGAGGCTGCGGATCACCGCCAGCGTGCCGTGGTGGAACAGGTTGCGGTCGGTGCGCAGCAGCAGGACGGGAAGGCCCGGGTCGAGGCGCGCGTTGCGGGGCTGGACGGCCCGCGGCCGGCTGTCGAAGAACATCCCCTCAGGCCCATTCCCTCGTATCGCGGCGCACCGGCATCCCTTCCCCACGGTAAATTTTCACATTTTCCACCCCGCCGACTTTTTCGCGACGGGCTCCCTTGGGCATACGATACGCATGCGAGCTGCGGATATCCATTCGACGGGACGGCCGTTCGAACCCCGGCGAAAAAGGTCGCCGTTCTGGTGTCCGCTCCCTCCTATTCTGGCCGCATCCGTGGTGTTGTTCGCCCTCATGGCGTCGGCACTGGTGACGTGGCAGCAGCCGCGGGCGATTCACCGATGGGCGGCACACGTGCCATTGGGGGCGTTTCTGGGTTCGGGCCCGGAGGGCGTGGCCCGGGTGGCCCGCTTCGAGCGCTGGCTCGGCTCGACCGTGACGGTCGGGCGCACCTACCTGCCGGGCGACGACTGGGAGGCGATCGAGGGGCCGCGGGCGATGCTGGCCGCCTGGGCGCACTGGAAGGCCGCCGACCAGCGGCGCATGCTCGTGCTCAACGTCCCGATGATGGCGCCGAACGAGGCGGGGATCCCGGTTCCGGTGCTGGCCTCGCTGCTGCGCGGCGGCATGCGCGGCACGTTCGACGACCACTACCGGACGCTCGCCGAACGGCTCGTCTCCCTGGGCGTCGGCGACGCGGTCATCGTCCTCGGCTGGGAGATGAACGGCGAGGTCTACGCCGGACGGTGCGCCCCGGATCCGACCGCGTGGAAGGCCTATTGGCGCAGGATCGTCGGCACCATGCGCGCGGTGCGGGGCGCGCACTTCCGTTTCGATTTCGCGCCGACGCGGGGCCCGGACGCGATCCCGTGGACGGACTGCTATCCGGGTGACGACGTCGTCGACATCATCGGTTCCGACAGTTATGACCAACCCGAGGGAAAGTCATTCCAGGATTTCGTCGACGAGCCCTACGGGTTGCGCGAGCAGGCGGAGTTCGCGACCGCGCACGGCAAGCCCCTCTCGTTTCCCGAGTGGGGCCTGTTTCGCAATTCCGACAATCCCGCGTATGTACGGGGAATGCACGACTGGATCATGTCGCACGACGTCGTCTACCAGTCGATCACGGACTACTGCCCGCACGGGGTCTGGTCGTGCGGCGGCGGGAACCCCCGCTCGTCCGCCGCCTACCGGGAGCTGTTCGGCGGCGTGACCGCCCCGCCGCCCCCGGGCAAGGGCCCGTTCACCCCGACGCCCGCCGCCTCCGCACCGGCCGCCTCCCCGCCTGCCGCGTCCGCACCGGCCACATCCGCACCGGCCACATCCGCGCCGGCCGCCCCGGCATCGGCCGTTCCGGCGCCCTCCGCGCCGGCCCCGCCCGCGCCGCCCTCCGCCAAGCCGTCGGTCAAGGCGCCTTCGAAGCCGCCCAGGCCGCCGAAACCGGTGACGCCGAGGCCGCCGTGGTCGGGGCCGCCCGCCACCGCCCGCGCGTCCGCCAGGGCCTCCGCGGGGGTCTCCCCGAGCCCGGCGACGTCGCGGGTGACGGCCGCGAGGAGCGCCGCCGTCCTGCCGATGTCGTAGGCGGCGGACGCGGCGACCGCCGCGCGCCCCTCCCGCTCGGCGATCCCGGGGAACAGCAGCCGCCCGGCCATCTCCTCGGCGAGCGCGGCGGGGTCCTCGACGGGCACCAGCGCGCCCAGCCCCGGGCGGACGACCTCGGTGATGCCCGGGATGTCCGTTCCCACGAGGGGGCGGCCGGTGGCGAGGGCCTCCAGCGCGGTCAGCGGCAGCCCCTCCCACCGGGACGGCAGCACGATGAGGTTGGACGCCGAGAGCCAGTCGCGCGGGTCCTCCACGGCCGGGACGAACCGGATCCCGGCCACGCGCTCGCGGCGCAGCCGGTCCAGGTCCTCGCCGTCCCCGACGATGGCGAGCTGGGCGGACGGGCAGCGGGCGGTGACGCCCGGCCAGGCCGCGACCAGAACGTCCTGCCCCTTCTGCCGGGTCAGCCGCCCGATGCACACCGCGAGCGGCACGGCGGCCTCCAGGCCGAGACGGGTGCGGGCGGCGAGGCGCGCGGCGGCGTCGGCGGGCGCGAACCGGCGGCGGTCGACGCCGTTGCGGACGAGCCGGTACGGCCCGCGCACGCCCGCGCGCTCGCCCTCGCGCAGCTCGCCGGTCCCGACGCAGACCAGGGCGTCGCTCCACCGGGCGCCGGCGCGTTCCCACAGGCGGCTGAGGGTGTCGGTCCGCCCGGTGGCGGCGAGCCACGACCAGCCGTGCGGCTGGAAGATCGTGGGCGTGCCGGCCGGGCGGCCCAGCAGCCGCCCGGCCAGGCCCGCCTTCGAGGAGTGCAGGTGGACGACGTCCGGGGCGAAGCCCTTCACCAGGCGGCGGAGGCCGAGCGCCTCCAGCGGGGTGCGGGGGCCGGGGGCGCGCCCGGCGTCCCACCTGAGCCAGGGCACGCCCGCCGCCATGCACCGCTCGGGCAGGTCGCCGCCCGGCGGGCAGGCGACCGCCACCTCCCAGCCGCGCCGCCGCTGGTCGCCCGCCGCCTGCCCGACGTAGACGGCGACCCCGCCCGCGTTCGGCTGGCTGACGTGCAGGATCCGCAGCGGGGTGCCGTCCCGCGGGTCAGTCATGGAGCAGCGGGGACGCGCTCCCGGACGGGCCGGCGTGCGCTCCCGGCCCCCCGCGCCGCCGCTCCGCCAGGTACGCGCGGGTCCGGGCGAGGCCGGCGTAGGCGGCGGCCGGCGCGGTCCGCCCGAGGATGATCCGCTCGTTCCGAACGGCCGCCGGGCGCCACTTCAGCTTGTACGGCTCGTCCCCGCGCAGCAGGCTGACGCCCTGGCGGCGCCGGTCCCGGGCGAGGGCGAGGTCCTCGCGCAGCATCATCAGCGAGACGTCCACGCGGGACCGCAGGTCCGGCAGCGCCCCGTAGAGGTAGGCGCCGACGTGGCGGTGCCCGATCAGGACGAGGTCGCTGGCGACCAGCCGGCCGTCCCACCGGTACTGCAGGACGGCGGCGCGCCCGTCGCGGACCATCCCGGCGGCCGCCTCGGCGAGGTGGCGGCGGAACCGCCCGCGGGTGTGCTCGGGGTTGATCGGTCGGCCGCGCCACTGCCGGGCGTGCAGGTCGAGCAGCGCGTGCACGGCGTCGGGGACCTGGTCCGCCGGGACGCTCTCGGCCGTGATGCCGCGCACGTCGATCTTGCGGAGCTTGGCGCGCATCTTCCCGGCGGTGCGGCGCGGGAGCCGGTCCAGGACGGCGTCGATCCCGGCGCCGGTCCCGGGGTCTCCGCCGCCGGCGGGCAGTTCGAGGCACACCGAGGACGGCGTCCGCCACGTCCCGCGCGGCCACTGCGCCGCCACCAGGTGCGCCGCCGAGCCGGGACGCACCTCGCGCAGGTCGAGCGCGCACCATCCGCGTTCGTCCAGCAGGGCCCGGGCGAGGTGCCGGACGGCGCCGTCGGCGTGGACCGGGTCGAGCAGGACGTCGGTGAAGTCGCTCTGGTCCGCGGCGATCGGGACGAGCACCGGGAATCCGTGCCGCACGCACGACGCCAGCGGCGCCGCCGCGACGAGCCTGCCGCGGCGCCGGACGGTGGCGAGGCGGAGCCGCCCGCGCGTCCCGTACCAGCCCCACCACGACTTGATCCACTCGTAGGACTGGAAGGGCGTCGCGGCCGGGCTGCGCTCGTAGAGGTCGCGCAGGTCGTCGGCCAGGGCGATGAGGGCCTGCTCGTCCCGGTGCACCTCGGCCGACCACTCGGTGGAGGCGCCGGGCGGCGCGGTCAGCAGGGAGGGCGCGGTCACGGTCACGAGCCCACCTCCACCCGTCCGGTGGGGACGGGACCGGCGATCTTCTCTTCGAGGGCGCCCGCTCCCGCCGCCGACGGGACGTGGCCCCGCTCCCGGCGCCCGGCCCGCCCGCGCCGGCCGCTCATGACGGCGGCCGCGAGCCCGGCGAGCAGGATCCCCGACGCGGTGCCGACGGCGAGGCCGAGCGGCAGGTTCGGCGACGACGGCTCGGCGGGCGGTTCGGCGAGCGTCATCAGCGCGACGCGGACGCCGGTGTCGGAGCGGTGGGACGTCCCGTACCGGACGAGCGCGTCCGCGGCGGCGTTGGCGTACGCGGCGGCGTCGCGGGCCGTCCGGCCGCTGCCCGCGAGCTTGATCAGGGGCGTGTCCGGCGAGGTGGACGCCTGGATGTGTTCGCGGGTGGAGCCGCTCTCCCCGTCCGGCAGCGGGAGCGAGGAGTAGGCGAGGGTCTCCGGGAGCGGCGCGAGCCGCCCGAACGCCTGCGCGAAGCTGACCGCCGCCGGGCCGGACTGGCCCTTCCCGGCGTCCACGACCAGGACGTACGCCGTCGCGGTGTAGGTGGTGGGCGCGAACACGGCGTAGCCGAGCCCGCCGAGGAACCCGGCGAGCACGAACACGATGGGCAGGCCGAAGCGCCGCGCCGTCGCGGTGACCAGCCCGCGCAGGCGCCGGGCGGCCGGGCCGAACCGGCCGGCCCGGCGCACCGTCCTCGGCGGTCTCGGCGGCCTCCTCCTGGCGTCACGTCGCTGCATCATGAGCCCTTTCTCGTATCGGTTCGGCCCCGCCGGCGAACGGGTCGGGGCGGTAGAGCCGGGCGAGCTCGGCGGCCCGCTCGGCGACGGCGTAGCGGGCGACGGCCGGCGCCACCCGCGTCCGGTCGCGGGGTTCGCGCAGGACGCGCCCGAGTTCGGCGCTCCAGACCCCGGCGTCGGAGGGCAGGCGGCGGGCGTCCGGGGCGTCGCCGGGCGGGAGGTGGTCGAGGGCGGGGCAGGCGGTGTAGCGGACGGGCAGCCCGGCGGCCAGCCCCTCCAGGACGCCGAGCCCGAACGTCTCCTGGACGGACGGCGCGGCGAGCACGTCCATGGCGGCGAGGGCGCCCGCGACGTCGGAGGTGGCCCCGGCGAAGACCACGCGGCCGGCGGCGCCGCGCTCGCGCGCGAGCCGGGCGAGCGCCTCCCGCGCAGGGCCCGCGCCGACGAGCAGCAGCCGGACGCCGTCCAGCCGCGCGACCGCCTCGACCAGCAGGTCGAACCGCTTGGTCGGGACGAGCCGCCCGACGCCGCCGACGACGGGCTCGTCCGGGCCGATCCCGAGGCGGCGGCGCGTCGCGGCCCGGCGGGCCGGGTCGAACGCGAACGCGGCGGCGTCGACGCCGTTCGGGATCACGACGATCCGGCCGGGGCGCACGCCCCAGGCGCGGAGCCGGTCGGCGACGGCGGGCGACACCGCGACGGTGGCGGACCCGAGCCGCTCGGTCGCCCGGTACAGGGCCCGGACGCCGCGCGTCGTGGCCCGCCCCTCGATGTGGCCTTCGCCGAGCGAGTGCTCGGTGGCGATGACGCGGGGCGCCCCGGCCATGCGCGCGGCGATCCGGCCGTACACGCACGCCCGGTAGAGATGGGTGTGGACGACGTCGTACCGCCCGCGGCGGATCAGCCGGGCCAGCCGGGGCAGCGCCCCGAGGTCCCGGTTGCCGCGCATCCCGATCTCGTGGACGGGCACGCCCGAGCGGCGGATCTCCGCGCCGAGGGCTCCGGCCCGGGTGAGGGTCGCGACCTCGCAGGACACCGGCAGGTGGCGCAGCAGCAGCGCGAGCTGGCGTTCGGCGCCGCCGTGGTCGAGGCCGGTGATGACGTGCAGGACCCGGGTCACACGCGGCTCCTCCGGCGCAGCTCGTGGCGGACGAGCTTGACGCGCAGCCGCAGCGGGCCGTCCCGGTCGCCGACATAGGTGCGGGGCAGCGCGTGCCGTCCCGGCTCCTCGGGCCGGATGTCGCACGCGTAGTCGTAGCCGGCGGCGCGCACGGCCTCGACCTCGCGGGCGGTGGCGTGCCCGTACGGGTAGGCGAAGCCGGTGACCGGGGCCTCGACGAGGTCCTCCAGGACGGCGCGGCTCTCCTCCAGCTCCTCGCGCAGCTCGGTGTCGTCCGTCTCGGGGAGCGAGACGTGGTGGCGGCCGTGCGAGGCGACCTCCATCCCGACGTCGGCCACGGCGCGGATCTGCTCGGCCGTCATGAGCGGTTTGCGCGGACCGTCGTCCCACGCGTTGTAGGTGCCGATGCGCCCGGACACGACGAACACCGTCGCGCCGAACCCGTACCGCACCAGCGCCGGGACGGCCCGGGTCGCGAAGTCGGCGTACCCGTCGTCGAAGGTGAGCCCGACCAGGCCGCGGGCCCGTCCGGCGGCGTGCGCGTCCAGCAGCTCGCGCATGCCGACGCCGCGCAGGCCGCGCGCCCGCATCCAGGCCATCTGCCGCCCGAACCGCGCCGGCGACACCGTCACCAGGTGCGGGTCCTCATCGAAGTGGTCGACCGAGTGGTACATCAGCACCGGCAGCGCGTGCCGGACGCCCTCGGCCGTCCGTGCCGGGAGCTGGGCCGGTTCGGTCAGGTGACTCGGTTCTGTCGGCTTGCTCACTGGTGTCCCCCGATTCGGTGCGGCCGCGCCGGTGGCGCCCACCGAGCGGCCGTGAAGCGATCCATGGAGCGACGAGGCCGGGTCCCGCCAGGACGGCGAGGACGGCGAAGACGGCGGCGACCGCGAGCCCGCCGGCCGCCAGGCGGACGACCGGCCTCGTCGCTCCATGGATCGCTTCACGGCCGCTCGGTGGGCGCCACCGGCGCGGCCGCACCGAATCGGG